>QIFF01000018.1 GCA_003230635.1 bacterium
AAAAATCACCCTTGGAAGAATTTTTCTTTCGGAGCTAAAACCGGACATTTTTAACTTTTTTAAAATAGGACATTTCTATTTGTGGTTGACACTCAAGAAGGAGGGACTTGACAGACACACCTTTTTCTGATAGGTTGCCAATATAGATTCGGGTGCTCCGATCGGGGAGAATAGGGAAGGCCGTGCAAATCGGCCGCGGGCCCGTCGCTGTAAGCGGGGACGATGGCTCCATGAATGCCACTGGCCTTATAAGGCTGGGAAGGCTGGAGCCGGTAGGACGATCCGCAAGCCAGAAGACCTGCCTGAATCTGTAAAGCTGCAAGCCGTGGCAAGGTTGTAGCTGAAATAAAAGATGGCGGAGAACTCAGGGCGCCCCATCCTTCATTACGAGGGATGGGGCGTTTTTACTTTTTTAGGGAGAAAACCAGAATGCACATCGCAGAGGGAATTATCACCGGCGCTCCAGTCCTGGGCTACACCCTGGCCGGGATGGGCCTGGTCGGCTGGGGCGCCAGGCGGATGAAAGGCTTTAGCGCCCGCCACCCTGAGGATAAGCCCCTGCTGGGGATGGGCGGGGCTTTTGTTTTCTTCTTGTCCCTGATTCCCATTCCCGCCTTTAGCGGCACCTGCTCCCACCCCTGCGGCTCACCCCTGCTCGCCATCCTCCTGGGGCCGTCCATTGGGATTGCCCTGACCGGAATCAGTTTATTATTACAGGCGGCCTTCTTCGCTCACGGGGGATTTTCCACCTGGGGAGCCAACGTAGTCGCCCTGGGGCTTTTTGGCGGCCTCTTCGGCTGGGGAGCCTTCAAACTGGGGCGCAAACTTGGCCTGCCCGTCTGGGCGGCGGGATGCCTGGGGGGGCTGTTAGGGGACATTATGGTCTATGCCGCTTCGGGCCTGATACTAGGGGGTGCCCTGGCAAACGCCCCCAGCCCTCAATACAGCCTCAACGGCTATCTCTCTGTGATTTACCTGGCCTACCTTCCCACCCAGGGGCCGATTGCCCTGATGGAAATGGTCTTGACCGGCCTGGTTCTCCACTATGCCTACCGCCAGCGCCCGGAGGTGCTGGAAAACCTGGGCGTGCTTCCTGCGCGGGTAATCGGCCTGTTGGCCCTGGTTCTGGCCACCGGCTTACTCCTGGGTCAGCCCATCCCGAGCCAGGCTAAAACCGTCCCTGCGGTGGAGGAAAGTGAGGGAATGATGGGAATGGACGAGGCGGTTAACGAAAAACTGGCGCAAGCGGCCGGACAGGCCGCCCGCAGTCCCTTTATCGACACCGAGTCCCTGGGGGACGACGTCTGGAACGCCCTCTTGCTCCTGGCAGGGGGCGGCTGTGGTTTCGTCATCGGCAGGGGGTGGCATCTTCTGTTTGGCAAGGAAAAGAGGGCACTCCGGCAAGAGGGAACGCTGCCTTCCAGGGAGACCTGACGTGGGAGGCCAACTTTGCCTGCAAGAATTTTCCGCCATTGAAGCCTACCAGCATCAGGCAGGCGGCCTGGGCCTCAACCGCTGGGATGCCCGCCCCAAGCTAGCCCTTCTGATAGTCGTCAGCGCCCTGAATGTAATTGTCGCCCAGGGCTGGCTCTCGCTGAGCCTGTGGCTGGCAGGGCTGGCCCTGGTGGGATACTCCCGCATTCCCTGGCGACTCTTTGCCCTCTTCCTGCTGGCCCCCGCCTGGGCCACCCTGGTGGTGGTCTTCGGCTTCGCCCTGGGCTTCGGCAGCGACCCCCTGCTGCAAATAGGCCCCTTTAGCTTTTACCGCCAGGGAATGATGCTGGGACTCTCCGCCGCCGCCCGGGTGGGGTGTGAAATGACCTGGATGGCGGCGGTTCTGCTTACCACCCCCGTCAACCGGGTAATTTCAGCCCTTGCCTGGTTCCGCCTTCCCCAGATACTGCTGGAAGCCCTGGCCCTGACCTACCGCTACATCTTCCTCTTGTTTGAGGAGTTCCAGCGCATGTTAATCGCCGCCCGCTCCCGGGGGGGGATGGGTAATTTAAGCGCTAGCTTGCGCAGCATGGGCATGATCGTGGCCCAGGTGTTTTTGCGCAGCTATGACCGCTCCCGCCGCATCCAGGCCGCCATCCTGGCCCGGGGCGGCGAGTAGAAACAAGCCCTTAGCTAAAGGTGAAAACTCCTTGACATCCGCCTTACGCTGGTGTAACTTGAAAAGTAAAAGAAAGGGGGTGTTGACAGAGATTTTATTGCCTTGAGGAGGGTTTTTGAGTATTCGGTATCCTTTTAAAAACAGGAGGGGGAGATGAAGAAAATTGCTGGGTTGATATGTATTCTCAGTTTATTGTTTGTAGTGGCCTGTGCTCCAGTTCATACCCCGGCGGGAACAGCTGGTGTAATCTTTACTGAGGCGAAATTTCCAGGTACGGCCACGGGGGAAAAAGGTTCAAAAGTAGGGACTGCTGAGAGTGAGTCTCTTCTATGCATCATCTCAAGGGGAGATGCCAGTATAGAAACGGCTGCTAAAAACGGCGGTATCACCAAGATAAAAACCGTAGACTATAAGGTATTTAGCATCCTGGGTCTGTACGGTAGGCTCACCACTGTAGTTACAGGTGATTAGGCTTCTTTTGGGGGTGTCAGGGGATATGAATCCGAACCCCTCTTTTGTTTTTGTAGCTTGCCCGTGAAAGATAAGTGGCGTGCCTTCATAAGCGATATTATTCTGATTGATGCTAGCTTGCCCAATGTTTCCCTTTGGCTGTTCGCAGACGCGGGAGGTTAAGGACTTGTCAAGCTTTGTTACACCCGTCTCTTCTGGAGGGAGAAAAAACGTCAAACTGGGCATTAAGCCAGGCCCTAACCAGTGACGAAAAATTCAGAATAGAATTTTCTTGGCAGGTGATTTTGGCTGTGATATTTTTGACAAGGCGTCATCTTCACTGTAGTGACTAGTAGTAGGTAAATGCTGGAAGTAGAATCTTCATTTACAAGAAAGGAAGACGGGTATGAAAAAGCTGGAAGCTTTGTTGTGTGTTTTTGCAATGGTTGTCTTGGCAAGTGGTTGTGCTTCTGCACCGCAGGTACGGAACTCTGGTCTTACGGGGGAACAAGCCGGCCCTGCTGTCGCTTATGATGTCCCCGTGCTAAGTGGTTGTTTGATATTAGACGTTACGCAGCCGCAAACTGTGCGCGGCAGTCAAGTAGAGTTAGGATCTAAGCAGGGGAAATCAACCGCTACTTCTATTTTGGGCCTGATTGCTACAGGGGATAGCAGTGTTGCTACCGCCGCTAGAAATGGTGGAATTAAAAAAATCAAAACCGCCGACGTCCATGTAAATAGCATCCTTATGGGTCTATACACCGAAGTTACTACGATCGTAACCGGTGAGTAACACGGAACAGGCCCAACACAAGGGTTTTGGATAAAACACCTACGGCAGGTTGGAGAAATAACCCAATCTGCCGTTTTGGTGTTCAGGCTTGCTATGCAATGAAAACAAATAATAAGAGATGCCCCCGACTCGTGGCCAACCCTTACGGCTTAACCCTGCTCTTGCTCTGCCTATGTTTTAGCGGTTGCAGTTTTGGGAAGTACGGTGCGGGAGAGTTGAGCTACTTTGAGAGCAAAAGGCCTGATGACTTAAAAAATAGAACTAAGCCGGAAATTGTTTCCCGGCTGGGTGTACCGGAGCGTGTCGCCCTTGAGGGCGACAGGGAATACTGGTGGTATTCTAAGAGAGGAGGCTGGGGGGGGTATATTCCTCCCATTCCCATGTTTGGCACATTCCTTGGCATAACAAAGAGCAAGAATCTGGTGCTGGAATTTCAAGGGGATAGAGTGGCCAGTTACTACCTGTGGAGGGATGGGTTCTCCTTTGCTATCTGCAACATGCCCGGAGCAGTGGCTAATTGAAAATATTTGAACTATGAGGAAAAAGATAATTCCCGGAAAATATAATAAGTTAATTTATCCAGCCTGCTATAGCTGTGTTCTTTTGTTTTTAATGGGATTTTTTATAATGGGCTGTGCCTTTGGTAAGCACGGCCAGGCAAATAGCGGTTATTTTGGCGTAGAACTCCCCCCCATTCCACCGGGAATGAATAAAACTGAGGTGATCAGAACCCTGGGCGTACCTGACTCCTCAGTCAGCTTTGGAGGGAACGAATACTGGCGTTACCGCAATGTGAGCGGTTGGTTCCTTTTATTCGTGGGATCAACTAACGAAAAAGATTTAATAATCGAATTTAGTGAAAACAAGGTGAGGACTAGCTATCTAACAGAGAAGGGATCCTCCTTTGGAATTTTTATGATCCAAGGTGCTGTAGCGAATTAAAGAAAGACACTTCCTGAAAATCCTAGTTTTTTTGAGGTCCAAATGTCCCGCAGAATATTTTTATGCTTGGTAGTGTGCTCCCTGATAGGTTGTAGTAAGCCGGTGGTTATTAATACCCGCTACTCAAGGCTGGATACAGTAAGCAAGGAGGCGGCGAACAGTAAAATCACCGTATTGATTAAGGAAGTAAGAGACAACCGTTCGGATAAACAAATTGGTGCCTACTACCTGTCACCCTTCTCTTGGCAGAAATTATGGGATTACGTATCTGAGGAGAGTGTTTCCGAAATAGTAGCTAAGAGATTGGCTGATGCCTTTCGGGCGGCTGGCTTTAGGGTATTGGACAAAGATTCTGCCGGCCAGAGCTATAATCTGGAGGTAACGGGGGAAATTCTGCGCTATTTCGTTACGGTTAATCTGGCCGGGATTTCCAGCAACGCTGAGGTCTCATTACGGGTAAAGGTCTACGAGACAAGTAATGACAAGGTACTATTTGACAATCTTGTGAGTAAGAGCCGCTCTCATACTTCTGCAATGGACCCCGAGATAATTAACGAAGCACTAGATATGGTAGTGGCTGAAGTAGTTAATGACCTAGCTTTTTTTAGAGGTCAATCATCCCTCCCACAGGCGGGAGGAGTCCCGCCTGTAAAAGTGGACGGCGTGATAAAGGCGGGGGTGGATATTTTCAAATATAAGAAGATGGCGGTGCTTGATTTCGCTTCTGCTTCCGCTGCTTCCGCTTCCGGGAAAGAGGTGGCGGATATCATGTCGGCCGCACTCATGAAAAGGGGTTTTAGCATAGTAGAACGCTCTAAACTGAATAAAATTATGGACGAACACAGCCTCTCTCTGACCGGGCTTACCGATTCCACTGGGCTTGCTAAACTCGGGAAAATGGCGGGGGCCTCAGCGATTGTAATGGGGAATGTATCCGCCTACGAGTGTAAGGGTGAAAAATGCCGTGTCTCTCTGACCGCCAAGATGATTGACGTTGAATCGGGAGAGGTTATCTGGAGCGGATCAGGTTCCGGGCAAGGCAAGGAATCACCCCAGTCTTACGCCAGTGCTATTCTTGAAAAAATTACTGAATTTCGTTAACGAGGTTTTCTTATCACAAAAAGGGGGGTATATTTATGAAAAGGTTGTGGTTGGGAAGTACACTATTGTTGTGCGCGGTTTTGATCTTGTCAGCATGTAGTAGTGTGACTTATCCTAAATATCCCGGCAAACCGCTTATAATTTCAATTCCAGGCATGGAAAAACAAGTAATACAGGGATCATCAAGCGAGGGCCCCTCTTACACAACAGCAACCCTGCCGATTAAGCAACTTGAGATTAAGGTGTTAGGCCCCGTTACCGTTGAAGCGGATGGAATTTATAAATTTCTGGTGCTTTTTGAAAGTGGGGATAATGGTTATGCCAAACTGTTTGCCGAAGCGAAGAAAAAATATCCGGAGATGGACGCTTTGGTTAACATAATGGAAGACACTCGCAGGAAAGAGTATTTATGGTTCTTATACTGGTCAGAGACAAGAATACTTACGGCTACAGCCATAAAATATGTAAGGTAGGCTTTTTGTTCAGAGGCGTTTCGGGTAATTAATTTCCTCGAAACGCCTCTGTTTTCGCCCGCAGAAACCGCCGCTGTCCTACCTATTCCAGGTACTTTATTATGTCTACCTTTACGAATTGGCGGCGTCCCACCTGGAGGATATGCTGTCCAGGCTCTAGTTCCGAGTTTACACTGGTAATAGTCTTACCATCTACCCGAATTCCACCTTGCTGAATCAAACGCCGTGCCTGGCTGGAACTGCCGACATTAGTTGTGACTGTGATTAATTTAACAATCCACGCTCTCTCTTTGCCCGGTTCTAATTGATAGGGTTGGTGGGGGATTTCGTCAGGGAGTTCTTTGGCTTGATGAATCTTTTCAAACTGTTGCGCCGCTTTTTCCGCCTCTTCCCGGCCGTAATATCCAGCCACAAGATTGATGCCCAACTCTTTTTTAACCTGGCGGGGGTGTAATTTTCCTGCGGCCAGGCCCTGTTCCAACTCATCAATCTGGGCCGGGGTGTAAGTAGTCAGGAGGCGGTAATATTTGAGCATAAGCTCGTCGGAAATGGACATCAGCTTGGCAAAAATGTTTTCCGCCGGCTCTTCAATCCCGATATAATTCCCCAGGCTCTTGCTCATCTTTTCCTTGCCGTCGGTGCCCTCCAGCAGGGGCATGGTGATGATTACCTGCGGCTCCTGCCCGTA
>QIFF01000130.1 GCA_003230635.1 bacterium
TATATTCCGCGGTTAATTTGCGGGAGCTGCGGGAGCGGATTGCTGTCTGCCCATTGGGCTGTCTGTACCATCACTTTTGCGAAACCCTTATCCGTGCTTCTTTTGACGACCCGGAATTCCGCAACGACTTTGCGGTTTGGGCGGCGCGTAATCTGCGGGACAGAATCCTGGCCGAGCGTTTGGGCATCCTCAACCCCTATGACTATGCGAACTTGGAGGAGCTGCGGGCAAAAACACTGGAAATCATTGATGAACGCTTGAGTGAAGTTCATCACATCCCTTGGGTTCCCATTGGAGAGGACTTCCAGTTCATGCAGGCGGCAACAGTGATTTTTGATACCGGGGTTAAGCTATATAGCGCCAAGGATTTAATAAAACGCCTGCCGGGTATGAGCTATGGCAGTATATATTATCATTTTGTAGAGGCGCGACGGCGCACCAAGCTGAATATCGACGATTTTAGCGCCTGGTTGATGGGGTTGGAGAAAAAACCTGAGGCCCTTATGCAAGCCTTTGCCCGCCTGGATTTTTATTTCTTAAACCTGCGTGAGTTGAAGGAGACCCTAGTGGAGGTGGTTAGGGAGTTAGGCAGGGGGAAAACAATATAATGGCAATAGAGCTTAATTCTTACGAAAAGACAGTCGGCCCGGTGGCCATTTCCCAGTTGCGGCAGTTGGCCCAAAACCTCAAAGGGACAAGGGTGGTTCATGTAAATTCCACCCGGGTCGGCGGCGGGGTGGCGGAAATCCTGCGCTGGCTGGTTCCCTTGATGAATGACCTGGGCATTAACGCCTCCTGGGAAGTGATTGAAGGCAATGAGGAGTTTTTCAAGGCAACCAAGACCTTTCACAACGGTTTGCAGGGGAATGCGGTAGCCCTGCCCCAATCCATGCTCGACACCTACGAGCAGACAGTAGCGGAAAACGCCGGGCGCCTGCGGCCAATCCTGGAAGAGGCTGATTTCGTTTTTATTCACGACCCCCAGCCGGCCACCCTTTTTGAGCTTTGTCCGCAGCGAAAAGGGAAGTGGGTCTGGCGCTGCCATATTGACGTCAGTCATCCCAACAGAAAGGTCTGGAATTATTTAAAGACCAAACTAAGCAGCTACGACGCCAGCGTGTTTTCCCTCTCTGATTTTGCCCAACCCCTGCCGCATCCCCAGTTTATTATTGCCCCCAGTATTGATCCTCTGAGTGAGAAAAATTGTGAGCTGGGACAACAGGAAATCAAAAAGGCCCTAAAGATATTAGGGGTTCCGAATGGTCTTCCCATTATCACCCAGGTCTCCCGTTTTGACTGCTTCAAAGACCCCTTAGGGGTTATTGAAGCCTTCAAAATGGTGAATGAGAGGGTGGAGGCTACCCTGGTGCTTGCCGGGGGAGAGGCTACAGATGATCCCGAAGGGGCAGCCGTTCTGCAAGAGGTGCAGGAGGCTGCCAAGGACAATCCCGATGTTCATGTCCTGCTGCTGCCGGCGGATGCACACCGCACAATTAACGCCCTCCAGCGCGCCTCGACCCTGGTGGTGCAAAAATCAATTCAGGAGGGGTTTGGTCTGGTCGTTACCGAGGCCATGTGGAAAGGCAAACCGGTAATTGGGGGCAATGTAGGGGGAATCCGGCTTCAGGTTCACAACTACCATACCGGCTTTTTAGTGAACACCCCCGAGGGGGCGGCGCTGAAAATCAGGGAATTGCTGCGGCGGCCGGAGCAAATTAAAAGGATGGGCGAAACGGCCAAATGTCTGGTAAGGGAGAATTTTTTGCTCACGCGCCATTTGCGGGAATACCTGACCCTTATGCTCGGGCTTAAACGGGGGTTGACCAACTATTTGGCGTTGCAAAACTAAAGAGGGAACCACAGAGAACACAGAGGAAAATAACTTCAAATGTCAAAATCCAAATGCCCAAAAACATGGATTTTACCACGGATGAACACAGATGAACTTAGATAAGAGGAGTTGTTAATCTGTGTATATCAGTGTTCATCTGTGGTTAATTTTTTGACTTTTGGGCTTTGAACTTTGAGCTTTAGCTTTGTCATTTCTCTGTGTCCTCTGTGGTTAGGCTTTGACAGTATGAAGGTTCTCAAACAAGGGCGCAGCCTGGATTTATTCTTTGCCGAACTCAAAACAGCCAAAAGAAGGGTTTTGTTTCTTGACTACGACGGAACCCTGGCCCCCTTTCAAATCCAGCGGAACCAGGCTTTTCCCTATCCCGGCGTAAGCGAAGCGTTAAAAACTATTCTGGAGGCCGATTGCTCCAGGCTGGTCTTGATCAGCGGCCGCTGTATCAAGGACTTAATTCCCCTGCTGGGGCTTAAAAAACTTCCCGAGATATGGGGATCGCACGGCTGGGAGCGTCTGAAGCCAAATCAAACTTGTGAAAAACCTGAGATGGAGGAAACCGCAGCCAGCGGGCTGACGGAAGCACACAAGTGGGTTAAGGCAGAGGGATTGTTGGCTCAAGCCGAGCTGAAACCGGCCAGCCTGGCCCTTCACTGGCGCGGACTGCCTGAGGCCAAAATCCAGGAGATTCGCCGCAAAGCCCTCCGGGATTGGCGGCGCCTGGCGCAAAAGGCGGGGCTTGTTTTACACGAGTTTGACGGGGGGCTGGAGCTGCGAGTGCCCGGAAGGGATAAGGGCTACGCAGTTCAAACAGTCCTTGCGGAAGAAGGAAAAGGGGCGCTGGCCGCCTATCTTGGAGACGATCTGACCGACGAAGACGCCTTTTCGGCTTTGCAAGGACGGGGGCTTAAGCTTCTGGTGCGCCGGGAACTGCGCCCCACGGCTGCGGATATATGGCTCAAGCCGCCCGAAGAATTATTAGCTTTTTTGCATAATTGGACTCTTGCCTGTTTGGGGCAAGGGTAAAAGATGAACCACAGAGAACACAGAGAAACAGTCATCAGTCGTCAGTCAAAGAAAGATTATTCCTGGATTGACGACTAATTTCTCTCTGTGGTTAGGTTTTGACAATACGTCGGAGTGGAGTGGGGAACAAACCGAAAGAAATACCGGGAGGCAATTAAAATGGCCAAAATAGAAGGCGTTAGAATAAAAAATTTTGGTGTGTTAAAAGACGTAACATTCGGCAAGCTTTGGACTACGCAAAAATCTGCTCCCCTAACGCCAATGACAGCCGTGATCGGTAAAAACGGCACAGGAAAAAGTTCATTGTTTGACGCCTTCGGATTTTTAGCCGATTGCCTGAAACTCGGGGTTGAAGAGGCATGTGATTCACGGGGGCGGGGCGGTTTTGAAAGAATTCGCTCTCAAGGTCAAAGCGGCCCGATTGAATTTGAGATTTACTATAGAGAGGAATCAAAGGCGCGCCCCATAACCTACGAGTTGGCAATAGACTTGGATAAATCTGGTCGGCCTTATGTTCATAAAGAGCGGCTCAGACAAAGGCGAAGAAAACAAACAGTGGGTCGGCCATTTTCCTTCTTAATCTTACAGGAAGGGGAGGGTGTGGTATGGAAAGGGGAAATGGAGCTTGCACCTCAACAAGTTAAACCACAACTTGAAGAGGATCTTTTTAGTAGATTTGTGGAGATACTAGGGCCGGAAGAAGAAGCCGTGACAGAACGGGTTGAGCTTGAAGATAAAAGAAAGTTAGGCATTGCCACTCTCGGTTCACTCAAACAACATCCGAGAATCTCGCGTTTCAGGCAATTTATTGAGAGTTGGTACCTTAGCTACTTTACCCCTGATGCGGCACGAAGCCTGCCTCTTGCCGGGCCGCAAAAGCATTTAAATATCCATGGTGACAACCTCGGTAATGTTGTTCAGTATATGGAGAGGGAACATAAAGGCCGCTTCAACCGTATCCTTGAGCGAATTGCCCATAAAATTCCCGGAATAAACAAAATTGAGCCAGAAAAAACATCTGACGGACGGCTTCTACTTCATTTTAATGATAAAGGATTTCAAGACCCGTTTTACGCTCAACAGATGTCAGACGGTACGTTGAAGGTATTTGCATATTTACTTTTACTGGAAGACCCCAAGCCGCCGCCGTTTATCTGCATCGAGGAACCGGAAAACGGGCTATATCATAAGTTACTGGAAACCTTGGCTAAGGAATTTCGAGAACACGCTACCGGAAGAAGAGGAGGTTCTCAAGTATTTATCACTACCCACCAACCCTATTTTTTGGATGCGCTGGAACCAAACGAAGTTTGGGTGTTGGAAAAAGAGGAGGATGGGTTTTCCACAATCCGGCGTGCCAGCGATGACGATGTTGTAAAAAATATGGTTGCCGAGGGACTGCCTTTGGGCGGGCTTTGGTACAGCGATTATCTGGATGCGAGGTAAGTTTATGCATTTCGAGATACTCGTTGAAGACCAGTCCGGCAAAAAGGTGCTTGATATTCTTGTTCCCAATATCATAGGCGATAATAACACTTTTAAGGTTTATGCATATAAAGGACTTGGGCATATTCCCAAAAACCTGAAAGGCACAACCGATCCAAGCAAACGTATCCTACTTGATAAACTTCCAAAATTGCTGCGAGGTTACGGAAAAGCTTTTACCGGTTATCCCTCTGATTATCGTGCAGCGGTTGTTGTAGTTTGCGATTTAGACGCAGAATGTTTGAAAAATTTTCGGGGAGAGTTGCTTAATATATTGAGCAAATGTAATCCAAAACCGGAAACACGTTTCTGTATTGCAATTGAAGAGGGAGAGTCCTGGTTTCTCGGGGACTTGCCAGCGATTAAGTCGGCCTATCCAAATGCAAAAGATAGAATCCTCAACTCCTACCAAAATGATAGTATTTGCAACACCTGGGAAAAACTTGCCGATGCATTGTATCCCGGTGGAGCGCAACGCCTTTTAAAAAAAGGATGGCAGGCAATTGGAACGGAAAAATCAAAGTGGGCAGAAAAAATTACCCCCAAGATGGACGTAGGAAATAATAATTCAGCAAGTTTCTGTCACTTTCGAAGGAAACTTAAGGAGTTGTCTGATAATGAATCTAGCCCAACTAACCCTCAAGTCCGCCAGTGAATGGCTGCAAACAGGGATGATTAGCGCCCGGCAGCTTACTGAGGCGGTGCTGGCTAGAATTAAGCAGGTGGAGGGACAAGTCAGCGCTTATGTGACTATAGACGAGCAAGGGGCCTTGGCCCAGGCCGCCCTGGTGGATCAGCGCCGCAGGCAGGGTGAGAGCCTGCCGCCCCTGGCGGGGATTCCCATCGCCATTAAGGATAATATGTGTATCCGTGGGCTGGCAACCACCTGCTCTTCCAAGATGCTGGAGAACTTTATTCCCCCCTATGATGCCACCGTAATTGAAAAACTAAAGGCACAAGGGGTTGTTTTAATCGGCAAGACCAATCTGGATGAGTTTGCCATGGGGTCATCCTGTGAGAATTCCCGCTTCAAGCCTACTTGTAACCCCTGGGATTTAAAGCGGGTGCCCGGCGGCTCCAGCGGCGGTTCGGCGGCAGCGGTGGCGGCGGATGAATGCCTGGCGGCCCTGGGTTCGGACACCGGCGGCTCCATCCGCCAGCCGGCCTCCTTCTGCGGGGTGGTCGGCCTTAAGCCCACCTATGGCCTGGTCTCCCGCTACGGGCTGGTGGCCTTTGCCTCTTCCCTGGATCAGATTGGCCCCCTGACCAAGGACGTCAGTGATGCGGCCTTACTCCTGTCCGCTATTTGCGGCCATGATGAACGGGACTCTACCTCTCTTGAGCAAGCGGCGGTTGATTATTGCAAATTCCTGCAAAGGGACATAAAGGGCCTTAAAATCGGCCTGCCGAAAGAATATTTTATTGACGGGCTGGATGAGGAGGTCAAGCAAGGCGTCATGGCGGCGCTGGAGGTGTTTAAAAGCCTGGGCGCGAGCGTGGTGGAAATCTCCCTGCCCCATACCAAATATGCGGTGGCCACCTACTATATCCTGGCTACGGCCGAAGCCAGCTCCAACCTGGCGCGCTACGACGGGGTGCGCTACGGCTACCGCCATCCCGAATACGGCAACCTGCTCCAGCTTTATGAGAACTCCCGCCAGGAGGGTTTTGGGGCCGAGGTCAAGCGGCGTATCATGTTGGGCACCTACGTTTTAAGCTCCGGCTATTACGATGCCTATTACATCAAGGGGCAAAAGGTGCGCACCCTGATTAAGGCTGACTTTGAGCGGGCCTTTGAGGATTTGGACCTGATTATCACCCCCACCAGCCCCACCCCGGCCTTTGCCCTGGGAGAGAAAACAGACGATCCCCTGCAAATGTACCTGTCAGATATTTACACCATATCCGTCAACATCGCCGGCATTCCCGCTATTTCCCTCCCCTGCGGTTTCAGCAGCAAGGGCCTGCCCATTGGCCTGCAACTGATCGGCAACCACCTGCAAGAGGGCAAAATCCTCCAGGCCGCCTACGCCTTTGAACAGGCCACCGACTATCATCAGGCTAGGCCGCAATTACCTGCTGAAGGGTGCCTTGAAAAATGAGAATTTTCGTTCAATATCAAGGCATGCGAAAAATTTAACCGCAGGCATATGTTTGATATTCCGAGGATTAAATTTTGAGCGCAGAGATTGGGCGAAAAGGCCATTTCCCAAGGTACCCCGAAGGCTAGCAAATGAGCAAAATCCCCCTCCTGGTGCTGGTGGGGCCGACCGGTATCGGCAAGTCCCGCCTGGCTCAAGCCTTAGCCCTGCAATTGCAGACCGCCGTTATCCATGCCGACTCGCGCCAGGTCTATAAGGGAATGGACATCGGCACGGCCAAGCCGAGCACTGCCATGCGCCGGGAGGTGCCTCATTACCTGTTGGATGTGGCGGCTCCGGATGAGGCTTTCAACGCCGGGCGCTATCGGGAATTGGCGGCGGCGGCAATTGAACGGGTTTGGCTTAAAGAAAAAAAACTGCCGATTGTGGAGGGCGGCAGCGGGTTATACATCAGGGCCTTGATAGACGGCCTGTTTGACAGCCCCCCGGCTGATACCCAAATCCGCCGGCGTTTAAGAGCGCTGGCAGAGAAGCAAGGAACAGCTTATTTGCACCGGCAACTGGAGCGGGTTGACCCCGCCAGCGCCGGGCGCCTGCACCCTAACGATGCCCCGCGCCTGATTCGCGCCCTGGAGGTCTTTGAACTGACCGGGCAGCCCTTGAGTTCTTTTACTCAAAACACCCCGCTCTCTCCTTACCAACCTTTCTTCTTCGGACTTACTGCTGAGCGCAGCCTGCTTTATCAATGGATAGAAGAACGCACCGATAGCATGCTGGCCGAAGGGCTGCTGGAGGAGGTAGAGGGATTACTTAAGCGGGGTTATGGCGAGGAGTTGAACTCCATGCAGGGGCTGGGCTATAAACAAATGGCGGGCTGCCTGAAGGGGAGATACGACCTGGAACGAGCCATCTTTCTACTAAAACGCGATACCCGCCGCTATGCCAAGCGCCAGCTTACCTGGTTCCGGCAGGACAAGCACATTCAATGGCTGCAAGTGAGTCACCCCAGCCAAAGCGACAAATTTGCCTCAACCATTCTCTCGCAGGCGGAGCAGCTTCAATCCCCGGGGGATAGTTCATGAAGGAAAAACTCTATGGCCTGCATCCGGTCACTGAAGCGCTGCGTGCCGGCAAGCGCCGCATTGAGTGCCTTTATCTGGCTGAGGATAAGCTGTCGGTCTATCGGCAGTTAATAAGCTTGGCCCAGGAAAAACAAATTCCTGTCAGGGAAAGCTCCCGCCAACAATTGAATACTCTTCTGCCCGGGGTCAAACATCAAGGAGCAATAGCCCTGGCCGGGCCTCTGCCCACCCTGGATATGGAAGATTTAGTGGCTGGCGCCTGGGAGCGCGGGGAAGAGCCTTTCTTGCTCCTGGCGGACAGCGTCCAGGACCCCCATAACCTGGGGGCGATCATTCGCAGCGCCGAGGCGGTGGGAGTCCACGGCCTGATTTTGTCCCGCCGCCGCACGGTCGGCCTCACGCCCAGCGCAGCCCGGGCCGCCGCCGGGGCTATGGAGCATCTGCCGATTGCCCTGGCAAACAGCCCGGCGGACTGCCTGCAGCGCTTGAAGGATTGCGGGTTCTGGCGGGTGGGACTGCATCCGGCGGGAGAGCAGCGTTATGATGAATTGGACCTGAAACTGCCCCTGGTGATTCTGGTCGGCGGGGAAGGGGTGGGCTTGCGGCCGGCCTTGCGCCGTCACTGCGACTGGCTGGCTTACCTGCCCCAGCGGGGTCAAATCAGTTCCCTCAACACCTCAGTG
>QIFF01000317.1 GCA_003230635.1 bacterium
AGAGGAACTGACCGACAGCGAGCAGTTGGGCAGATTGGAACGGGCTCTCCGGCACAGTGATCTGGTGGTGGATGCGATTTTCGGCACCGGTTTGCGCAAGACCCCGCGCGATTTTTACCAGGCAATAATCCGGCTCTTAAACGCCAGCCAAAAGCCGCTAATTGCCCTGGATGCACCCACCGGCTTGTCTGCCAGCAGCGGTAAACTTCTGGGAGAAGACTGCATTCACGCCCAATTGACGGTAAGCTTTGCCCTGCCCAAACTGGGCCTGGTTTGTTCCCCCCACCGGTATTATGTGGGACAGTTGGAAGTAGTAGATATCGGCATCCCCCGCTCCCTGACCGAAGATCCGCAATTAAAGGTGGAATTGCTGGAGAAAAAACACTTAAAGGGCTATTTTACGCCCCGTCCCTGTGCGGCACACAAGGGCGACTTTGGCCGGGTGCTGGTAGTTGCAGGCTCCCCCGGCAAAACCGGGGCAGGAGTGATGACCGCTCAGGCTGCCCTGCGCAGCGGGGCCGGGGTGGTAACCCTGGGCGTGCCCCGCAGCCTACACAAGATTGTGGCAATGAAGACCACCGAGGTGATGACCCTGGGACTGCCTGAAACTAAGGGACGGACCCTCTCCTCCCGAGCAGCCAAGTATATCCTGCCGTCTACTGAACGGATAGAGGCGGCCGTCATCGGCCCAGGCTTAGGCATTAATCCAGAAACTGCTGTCCTGGTCAAGGAATTGATTGCTAATCTCAGTTGTCCGATTGTCTTGGATGCCGACGGAATTAACAACTCACCCCTGGCCTGTTTGCGCTATAGCAAAGCCCCCCTGATTATTACCCCCCATCCCGGCGAGATGTCCCGCTTGCTCAAAATCTCTCCCAAAGAGGTACAGGAAAACCGCCTGGAAGCAGCGCAGAAGACAGCAACGGTCTTCCAGACCTATGTGGTGCTTAAGGGAGACCGCACCTTGATCAGCGATCCAGAAGGTAATGTCTTTGTTAATCCCACCGGCAACCCGGGAATGGCTACCGCTGGCACCGGCGATGTGTTGGCCGGGGTAATAGCCGGTTTTTTGGCCCAGGGTTTTTCCCCTCTTGCCGCCTGTCAGGCCGGGGTGTTCCTGCACGGTTTGGCCGGGGATTTGGCCTGCCGGCAAAAGGGAGAGTGGGGCCTGATTGCCACCGATGTCTTAGCGCAAATACCGGCGGCGATTTTGCAGGTTGCGGGGTAAAGGAATTTTTGACAGGATTAACAGGATTGACTGGATTTTTTAATTTTTTTCAATTTATTTATCCTGTCTATCCTATATCCAAGCTACAATGAAAGCGAATGCAATACAAAGAGAATTAACTGCAAAAACAGTTGTTTGCGTTTATCATGTTTGTAACAAGGAGTTTTCTGGCAGAATTATATTTTGACCGGATTAACTGGGATTAACTGGATTTTTGCCTTTTTTGCTTTCTATCTTGTTCATCCTGTAATCCTGTCTAATTCTTTTATATGCCCTGTTATCCAGTCAAAAAATCGGGAGAACAAGATTGAGCAATCAAATCGTTAATCCAGGGATCAAAATCGCCGAAGAAGCTGACCTTATGCAGGGTTTGTTACATTGGGTGCAGCAAAGTTTCCACCTGCGCTCGGGAGTGGGCGAAGTCTGCCTGGGGGTGGGCTATTTCGCCAGCGTCCTGAAAATCGGAGATAACCAGGGGCTGGCCCTGGGCAGCGACGGGGTGGGCAGCAAGGTTTTAATCGCCCAAATGCTGGACAAATACGACACGGTAGGCATTGACTGCGTGGCCATGAATGTCAATGACCTGATTTGCGTGGGGGCGGAGCCGATTGCCATGCTCAATTATCTGGCGGTGCAAAAGGCCGAGGCACAACTGCTGGAAGAGCTTGCCAAGGGCCTGTATGAAGGAGCCAAACTGTCCGGGATTGTCCTGCCGGGGGGAGAAATGGCCAAGCTGCCGGAAATAATTAACGGAGTCAAAGAAGGCTATGGCTTTGATCTGGCGGGGAGTGCGGTGGGATTGCTGCCTTTGGATAAAACCATTACCGGGGAGCAAGTACAGGACGGCGATATCTTAATCGGTCTGGCCGGCAGCGGGATTCACAGCAACGGCTTTACCCTGGCCCGGCGGGTGCTCCTGCAAGAACAGGGATTGAATGTCCAGGAAAATATAAGTGAACTGGGGCGCAGTCTGGGCGAGGAATTGCTGGAGCCCACCCGCATCTACGTGGCCGTGGTGAGGGATATCCTCCAGAAAATACAGGTCAAGTCCCTGGCGCATATTACCGGGGGCGGGCTTTTCAATCTGACCCGCACCTCCAAACCCATTGGCTACGATTTGGACTTCTGGCCCCCCATTCCCCCGATTTTCAATCTCATCCAGCAAGCCGGAAAGCTGCCCCTGACTGAAATGTTCAGCGAATACAACATGGGAGTCGGCTTTTGCCTGACCGTCACCCCTGCGGAAGCGGATAAAGTGCTGGCAATTGCCAAATCCCACCAGATTCCCGCCTGGGTGCTGGGTCACGCCACGGAAGATAAACAACGCCAAATCAGGCTAAAACCCTACGGCATTGTTTCAAGGGAAAAGGCGTTATATCAAGAGTAAGGCAAAAAATTGGCTGCCGGCCTGTTTTCACGTTTAGAAGAAAGGAGAAACAAATTGAAAACAGGAAAGCTGATAGTCTGTTTGATAGGAGCAATTGCTTGTTTAGCTCTATATGCAGGTAAAGCACAGGCAAGCCCGGTTTATTTCGCTGACACCGGCCATTATTATGACGCGATAGCTGGTGACATAAATTGGGACGATGCCAAGATCGGTGCGGAAGCCCTTTCATATCTTGGTGTATATGGTCATCTAGCCACCATTGCTTCCCAGGCTGAAAATGATTTCATAATTAATAACTTGGGAGGAGCTGTTGTCCTTAATGGTTACTGGTTGGGTGGTTTCCAGCCAGCCGGGAGTCCTGAACCGGCTGGAAACTGGCAATGGGTCACTGGTGAAACTTGGAATTACACAAATTGGTCCCTTGGTGAGCCTAATAATGCTGCCAGTGGTGAAGATGTCCTCCACTTTTGGAACAATAATGGCCAATGGAATGATTCTTCCAGTGGGGTAAATTTTTCAGGCTACGTCGTAGAATACCCTGTCCCCGAACCTGCTTCTCTGCTACTTTTGGGTTCCGGATTGGTGGGGATGCTCGGGTTTAAAAGAAAAAAACTCAGTAAAGTGTAACCCCTTAATGGAGAGGCTGGCAGCCAATTCCATCTTTAAAACCTAATGTTTCTGGAGCTTGACAAACAATGCCAGGATGTAGTATAAATGAACTCAAGGAGGGCTGGATTTTTGCCTGAAGAAAAAAAGGAAGAGTTGAAAAAGATGGTCGCCCACTTGGCTCACGCCATCAACCACACCCTGAGCAATTCCCCGGTGGTGCGCCAGGCGGTGGAGGCGATTCACCAAAACGGCTATGGGCTTGACCTATCTCTGTCCGCCTGCATCGGGATTTCTAAAAAAGAAGAAAACCACTCTCCCCAAGATACCTGCCAAGAGGAAATCAAGTTCGAATTTGACCAGCAAGACCTGAAATTCCTCAAGGCCCTCAATCTGCGCTTGACTGAGGATTAATCCTCCCCCCTTACGGCTTACCCCAATAGGTAGGCGCAGGCTTCAGCCTGCGGGCGCAGCCTAAAGGCTGCGGCTACCAAATCCCCCCCGCTCAGGAAAAACAAGAGTATTAGTTGTTCTTATAATTCTTTTCTGTTATCCTACCAGCAGGATGAAGCAGCGCCCCCTGATTTTTATTTTGCTTGCCTATCTGACCGGCCTGGGTCTTAATTATCTTTTAAGTCCCCCTTCTCCCTATTTGCTGATCAGCGCCCTGCTGCTCACCCTGGCCGGTGTCCTGGCTTACCACATCAAAGACAAACCTATGATTGCGGCCTGGATTTTGTTAATTGCCGTCATTCTCTGGGGTGGCTGGCGACAACAAACCTCCATCTTGCAGCTTTCTCCCCATCACGTCTCCCGCTTTGCCAAGGCCCAAAGCTATCTGATCAAGGGCAGGATTTTAGCGCCGCCCCGCGAGTATGGCTATAAAAAGCAGTTCATTCTGGCTGCCGAACAATTGAGCAGAAAGCGAGAAACCCACTCCATAGAAGGAAAAATCCTGGTTAATTGCTACCTGCCGGATTTACCCCTGGGCTACAACGACCGCCTGCAATTTTGGGCGCGCCTGCGCCCACCCCCCGGCTCCAACAATCCGGGGGTCTTTAGCTACCGTGCTTACCTTGCCCGGCGGGGTGTTATGGCCAGCGCCAGCCTTTCCTCCCCCCGCCAGATGATTAAACAAGAACAGGTGCAGGGAAACCGGTTTCTTCAGCGGCTTTATCAACTCAAGGCCAGCTTAAGCCAATTCCTGCGCCAGGAAACCTCCCAGCCCCGGCAGGGAATTCTGCGCACCATTCTGCTGGGAGAAAAAGGCCCGCTCCTCCCCCACATTCGCCGCCAGTTCACCCGGGCAGGCGTTGTCCACCTGTTAGCCATCTCCGGGCTGCACCTGAGCTTCATCGCCCTTTTAATCTTCCAACTCATCCGCAGAAGCATACTGCACTTACTACCACCCGACCGCCTGGAGCGCCTAGCCAGATACGGCAAACCCAGCCAGTTGGCCGCCCTCTTCACCCTCCCCTGCTTAATCCTTTACGTCCTCCTGGTGGGGGGACGCACCGCTACCGTTCGCGCCCTGATTATGGTCGGCGCCTACCTCATCAGCCTCATTCTGGAGCGCGAGCGCGACCTTTACAACATCCTGGCCCTGGCAGCGCTGCTGATTCTAATCTGGCAACCCTCCGCCCTGCAGGAAGTGGACTTTCAGCTCTCTTTCGGCATAGTTTTTTTTCTCATTACCGCCATCCAGGTAGTCCCTAAACCAACACGCCTCCCGACTTGGTTATTTCAGGCTCTGCTGATTCCTCTGGTGGCTAACCTGGCCGCCCTCCCCTTAACAGCCCTGCATTTCCAGCAAATCTCCCTGGTAGGCTTTGCGGCCAACATCCTGATTGTCCCCCTGGCTTCCTTACTGATTCCTTTGGGATTATTAGCCTGTTTAATTAGCCTGCTTTCCCCTGCGGCCGGCGGTCTTCTGCTGGCCCCGGCCCAGTGGCTCTTACAACTTATCCTGCCCCTGACCCGAAGCTTTAGTCAGCTCCCCTCGGCCAGTTTATATGTGTTCCCCCCAACCATTTGGCAAATGCTGATTTTCTATCTGGCGCTCTACGCCCTTTTGAAAGTACCTCAATCCCGCCTGGCCCGCCGCAGCCTGGCGCCCCTGCTGCTGGGAGTGGGCCTGATTTTCTGGCAGCCCTTCTACCCCGCAACCCGGGAAAAACTGCGGGTAACTTGCCTGGACGTGGGACAGGGAGAAGCCGCCCTGATTGAATTTCCCAACGGGAAGAATATGCTGATTGACGGCGGGGGAACCAGCAGCGGCCGCTTTGACACCGGGGACAAAATTGTAGCCCCCTTCCTGCGTTATCGGCGCAGAAAACGGATAGACACCATGCTTCTGACCCATCCCCACCCAGACCACCTCAATGGCTTAAAGAGCATTCTGCGCCAATTTCAGGTAGGGGAAATTTGGGAAGGCGTCCAGCCCCAGGCAAGTGAGGGGGGAAAACACGACTCTGAGAATTATCGGCAGTTTAAAGCCCTGGCGGTGAAGCAGCAGGTGCCGCGCCGCTTTCTGGAAGCGGGGCAAGAATTTCCCTTCGGAGAAGTAAAGATTGAAGTACTCCACCCCCCGCCCGGCGGGTTTGTCGGCAGCCTCAATGACCAGTCACTGGTGCTGAAATTAACTTACAAACAGGTAAGCTTCCTCTTTACCGGCGACATCAGCAAACCAGGCCAAAAGTATCTATCCCAAGAATACCCTCGTTTACTGGCCAGCACCATCCTCAAGGCCCCCCACCACGGGGCAGCCGATGCCTACCTGCCAAAGTTCTTGCGTTTGGTGAACCCAGAGGTTGGTTTATTCTCAGTGGGACTTTACAACCGCTACCGCCACCCCAACTCACGGGTGCTCAAAGCCTACCACGAGCAGGGAATCCAAACCTACCGCACCGATCGGCAGGGAGCAATTACTATCATCAGCGACGGGTTTAGCCGCCAGGTTATACCTTTCATGGAAATTGTTACTACGCACACCACCCCGTAGTCAATACCAGATGCAATTACCCAAGTTGCATTCTACGATATAATAATGTTATACTCTCCTCCAGCCTAAACAAAGGAAAACAACCTCCTCACCTGCCCCCAGGAAGTGACCGCCGGGCAAAGCTTTTAGGGTATCTTGGAAAATGGCCTTTTCGCTCAATATCTGCGTTATGCTCAAAATTTAATCCTCGGAATATCAAACATATGCCTGCGGTTAAATTTTTCGCATGCCTTGATCTTGAACGAAATCTCATTTTTCAAGGCACCCTTTACGACAAAAAAATGATTGTTCAAATTACCGATCAAGCAATTAACCAGGTAGCATGTGAAGGAATTGTGCTCCATATTTTTGACGAAAAAAGGCCCGCTCGCGGGGGGGCGGGCGCAGTGGATTGGCGCTTGAATGGCTTCCTCTCACGCTTACTAAAGGAAGGACATATCAGCGGCAAAAACAAAGAGATGCTTTTACTACCCAGTCAGGGGCGCTTGGCGGCGGCCAAAATCCTGGTGCTTGGGTTGGGAAAACCAAGTCGGTTTAAGACCGGCAAGCTTAAAACTATCTGGCGGCAAGCGGGAGAAGCCCTGACGAACCTGCACCTTTCCCAGTTAGCCCTAGCCATACCTGCCCAAAACTCTAAACTTTCTTACCCAGAGGGGGGCAAACTGGCACAGGCTATAATTGGTGGTTTGCTGGAAGGAATCAAGACGGGGGGAGGAAAAAGCGGTGATTTCCACCTGCTTCTCACCAATTTTGACGAGTTAAGAACCAAAGAAAATAAAGATAGCTTCCGCCGACAAGTATCTTCCTTCCCCGGCATCCAACCCATTGGCTTCTAGCTCGTGTTTGAAAAGCCTTCAAACTAGCCCAAATTAAGGTTTTCGGCCCCCGCTCAAACGATAGATTTTAAATTAAGATATCAAATAATGAAAAATCTCGGTAGGGTCCTAGTTTGAATTTTACACGGGAAACTCACTGTCCAAACAATTGGGTCCACCGCACAACATCACTCCATTTTATCTTGGGGAATGCCACCGTGAATAGCTTTGGTTTAAATTCCTAAGTGTTTCAAGTCCCTCTATACAAGGTGTTTTTTCTTTGGCAACACTAAGCGATTTATCCCTTAACACATTGGAAAAACTTTCACGATCCCTTATGGAAACAATGCTGATAGCTTTGCCTTCTTTGCCTGCTCTTGCAGTTCTGCCTATCCTATGGATATATTGCTTGCTGTCCGCAGGAATATCATAATTATAAACATGGGAAACACCCTTTATGTCAAGGCCTCTGGCAGCAACATCTGTGCAGACTAAAACATGCACTTTTTTTGAGTGAAAATGTTTAATCACTTTAGTCCTTTTATCTTGGGGAATGCCGCCATGGATAGCTTTGACTTCAATCCCTAAGTGTTTCAAGTTCCTCGCAACAAAGTCAGTCATTCTTCGCGTATTGCAAAAAACCATGACCAGCTCAGCGGTCTCATGTTTTAGTAAGTGGACTAATAACGAAAGTTTTACTTTACTTAAAACTTCATAGTAAACCTGAGTTAGCTTCCCAGGGTCAACCAAGCTTTTTGTAAGGATATTAACCGCTTCTTTTGTATGCCTTTTTGCAAGCCTGTTTACCTCATTCGTAATTGTTGCTGAAAACAAAAGAGTTTGCCTGTCCCTAGGACATCTTTTTATTATTTTTTCGACATCTATTATGAATCCCATATCAAGCATGGTGTCCGCTTCGTCTAAAACAAGGGTCTTTACCTTATCTAACCGGATAGTTTTTCTATTAATGTGATCAAGCATCCTTCCCGGAGTTCCAACTACTACATCTGCTCTTCTTAATTCCTTAATTTGCAGATCAATAGAAACCCCTCCATAAACAGCGGCAATTCTTAGAAACTTATGCTCTGAAAAAACTTTTAAGCTTTTTGCAACCTGCTCTGCAAGCTCTCTGGTAGGTGTTAGGATTAAAGCTTGGATACCATTTCCTTGTTTAGAGTTCTGAATAATCCCCGCACCAAATGCAAGTGTTTTTCCAGAGCCTGTGGCAGAACCGGCTATTATATCTTTGCCAGCCAAAACCAAAGGAATGGTTTTTTCCTGGATTGCAGTAGGCTTTTCAAACTTTTGCCTTTTTATTGATTTTAATATAGGCGTTTGAAGTCCCAAGCGTTGAATGCATCGAGCCCAGGTTCCTTAAGCAGACTTAAATCATCACCATTACAGTTTGCGGTTTCTTTCTCATTGTTTGTAATAACTTTCAAAATTTCTCCATCTCTAGGGCAAATTAGCCCTTGTTTAGTGCTGTCTCACCGGACAACAATTCTAGCGGGATTATTCATAAATGAATAATGCGGGGCTAGCGTTAATTTTTTATCTTTGGCCTCTTATTAGCTTGCAAGACTTTTTTTCTCAACCTTGTGGCTTGAGGTGTTACTTCAAGTAATTCATCTTCTTTAATAAATTCCAAAGACTCCTCCAAACTCAATATTTTTGCCGGCACTAATTGTAAGGCATCATCAGAACCTGCCGCCCGAATATTAGTAAGCTTTTTCTCCTTGATAACATTGACATCCAAATCATTATTCCTTGAATTCTCACCAATAACCATGCCTTCATAAACAGGCGTATTTTCTTTTATAAAAAGAATTCCTCTCGGTTGCAGATGAAACAAAGCATAT
>QIFF01000218.1 GCA_003230635.1 bacterium
AAATCTAACCAGCAGAGGCTTTTGAAATGTTTTTTTGTCCTCTGCAAAGGGCCAGAAACAAGTCTATGCTTTTCTATATCGGATTTCGGGGGGCTGCCCCTACTTGCACTCAGGAATTAATCATGCTAATATCTTAGGCCGATTAAGGACATTAACTTAGAGGATGAGTATGATGGAAAATTTCGGGGTGGTTTTTTTACGACTGGTATTGGTAGTAGCGGGAGCCCTGGCCATAATTAAGGCCGGGCGGATGGCGGTAGATAAAACCATAGCTTCTCTGGAGAAAAAGGAGCTTTTGAAAGCAGAGCGCCTCAAGCAAACGCAGACCATAGGGCGAATTTTGAGCAATCTCGTTTCGGTCAGCATTGGGGTGATTGCCGGAATTGTAATTCTGGGGGAGCTGGGGGTTGATATCGGCCCGATTCTGGCTGGAGCCGGGGTTGTGGGGGTGGCCGTTGGGTTTGGTGCCCAGAGCTTGATTAAGGATGTAATCAACGGCGTTTTTATCCTCCTGGAAAACCATTTCAATGTAGGGGATGTAGTAAAGGTGGCTGGGGTGGCCGGCCTGGTGGAATCCATGAGCCTGCGGCTGGTAACCCTGCGCGACTTGGAGGGCAATGTGCACATCATCCCCAACGGGGAAATCGGCGTGGTTACCAACATGACCAGGGAATGGTCGCGCTGCGTACTGAACATTGGAGTCGCCTACAAAGAGAATGTGGACTATGTGATGGAAGTGCTAAAGGAAATCGGCGCTGAGCTTTATAAAGACAAGGAATTTAAAGAGATGATTATGTCGCCCCTGGAAATTCTGGGAGTGGATGATTTCGGGGATTCCCAGGTAACCATCAAGGTAATGTTGAAAACCCAGCCCATCAAACAGTGGACGGTGGCCCGCGAATTCCGGCGCCGCATCAAAAACACCTTTGACGCCAAAGGCATCGAAATCCCCTTCCCCCACCTCACCCTCTATATGGGCGAAGGCGAAAACAAAGGCAAACTGGTGGTGGAACAGCGGCCACCTGCGGCCTAGGTAAACTGTCCCCAAAATGTAGGAGCGCCTTCTAGGCGCGATATGCTTTGATGAAAAACGTAGGAGTGGCTTCCAGCCACGATTATTCGCGGCAAGATGCCGCTCCTACACAATACAAAAGTAGTCGGCCCATTTATGGGGCAGCCTTTGTTTAAAGGGGTAGGTCAGGGCCACTGCCCTGACCCTTTTAAATGTGCTGTCAGGTGTTACCACCTGACAGCCATCATAGTAAGTGTCAGGAGGAAACTCCTGACACCACACAATAGTTTGAGGCAGTGGCCCTCAACCTACCCCATAATTACTGTAAGCCTGCCTATTATGGAGCAGCCCTTGCCTGATAAATCAGGCAACTACAACACTATGGCCAAATTAACCCGTGAACAAGTAATCGCCAAACACAAGGCCGGAGAAAGCCTGGCGGGAAAAGACCTCAGCGGGCTTGATCTCAACGAGGCCACCCTTATCGGAGCCAACCTCAGGGGAGCCGACCTCAGCAAGACCAGCCTCATCAGGGCCAACCTCTGCAAGGCCGACCTCCGCAAGGCCAACCTCTACAATGCCTACCTCCTTGGTGCCAACCTTTTCGGGTCTGACCTAAGTGAAGCTGACCTCTTCGATGCCGACCTTAGCGATACCAATCTTAATGGTGTCAACCTACACTTAGCTAATCTCCTAGCAGCTAGGCTCAGCGATGCCGACCTCAACAAAACCAATCTTAGGGGAGTCAATCTTGCCTCGGTCAATTTTGAGGGTGCCGATCTTTCCGGGGCCGATCTTACTGGGGCCAATATCTGGAATATCGCCACTGCTGACTGGAAGATTAAAGGGATAAAGTGTGAGTATGTTTATAATTGCAAGTATTGGGATAAGGAAGAGGAGGATAAGAAAACCCGCCGCAATTTCGCCCGGGGCGAATTTGAGGAGCTTTATCGCAGTTTCCCCAAGCTGGAGCTAATCTTTCAGGAGAATTACCGCGACATTGACCACCGGGCGCTGCTGGCGGTGCTGGGGGAAATCCATAAAAAATTGCCCCAAGCCAATATTAAACTGCGCAAGCTGGAGCAGGCGGTCAATACCAGCGCCACCATCCAGGCCGCAAGCAAGGAAATCCTGGAGCAGGTGGCGGAATTAGTGCCCAAGAATTACCAAGAGTTATTCAACAAGTTGAATAAGATTGAAAAGCTGCTCACCGACCGCAGCGCTCTGGAGCAAAGCCAGCAAAGTATGGCCCTGGCCCTGCGCCAAACCACGGAATGGTTTGTGCAAAATCAACAGCGTCCACAAGCCCCGCAAACAATGGTGGTAGAAGGCAATGTGCACCAGATGAACATTGTCAACGGCCACCAAGAAATTGAGTATCAAGAAACCAACATCTACCACTTGGCTGCCTCCCACCTCCAGCAAGCCCTGAATGTGTTGGATAACGAAGAGGGTTTTGCTGCTGTTTTAAGCCAGGGGAATGAGGAATTAATCAAAGGCTGGCAAAAACTCTCCCCCCAGGAGCAGGCAAAAATCAAGCAGAAGTTACAGACTGAGGCTGGCAAGATGCTCAAAGGGGAAAAAGAGGGCAAGCTCAAGCGCGCCTGGCAGTGGCTCAAGGCCAGTGAGGGCTATGACTTTACTAAAAACCTCCTGGCCCAGGTCATCACCGCCGCCATCCAATCCCGCCTGGGAATGCCCCCTACATAATTGCCATCCAACATGCTATGCTTGTCTCACAGCAATAAAAATCTACAGATTATTCATCAACTTACTTGACTTACACAGAGGAGAAATACTATGGCTACTGATATTGCTGCTATCACTGAAAGGGTAAAACAGGAAAGCGTCTTTGTCCAGAAGCTGCTGGCTGAGATGGATAAGGTTATGGTAGGCCAGCGCTATTTGATTGAGCGTTTATTGATTGGCCTGCTGGCCGACGGGCATATCCTGGTAGAGGGGGTGCCGGGCTTGGCTAAGACCACCGCGGTGAAGACCCTGGCCGCTGCGGTCAGTACCCGGTTCCAACGCATTCAGTTTACCCCCGACCTCTTGCCCGCCGACCTGCTGGGCACGCAGATTTATCTGCCCAAGACCTCGGAGTTCATGGTCAAGAAAGGGCCTATTTTTGCCAATATCATCCTGGCCGACGAAATAAACCGCGCCCCGGCCAAGGTGCAAAGCGCCCTGCTGGAGGCCATGCAGGAAAAACAAGTTACCATTGGTGAAGAGACTTTCAAGCTGGAGGAACCCTTTCTGGTGATGGCCACCCAGAACCCCATTGAACAGGAAGGCACCTACCCCTTACCCGAGGCCCAGGTGGATCGCTTCATGCTCAAGCTCAAGGTCGGCTACCCCAGCAGGGAAGAGGAACGGGAAATTATGCAACGGATCGCCTCCCGCCGGAAGGTCGTGGTTGAGCCGGTAATTACTCCCTCTGAGATTGCGCACGCTAGGGAGGTGGTGGACAGCATCTATCTGGACCCCAAGATTGAGGACTACATCGTGGACGTAGTGATTGCCACCCGGGAGCCGGAAACTTATAAGCTGGACAGCCTGGCGGGCTTTATTGAATACGGCGCTTCCCCCCGGGCCAGTATTTATATCAACCAGGCCGCCAGGGCGCATGCCTTTCTCCAGGGGCGGGGCTATGTCACCCCCCATGACGTGAAAAGCGTGGGCCACGACATCCTGCGCCACCGCTTGATTTTGACCTACGAAGCCGAGGCCGAAGACATCAGCAGCGACGACGTAATCAGCCAGATTTTTGACAGGATTGACGTACCGTGATTTCTCCTGAATTACTCAAGCAGATCAAGGCCATTCAGATTCGCACCAATTACCTGGTGAACGACGTGCTGGCCGGGGAGTACAGCAGCGCCTTCCGGGGGCGGGGGATGGAGTTTGAAGAGGTGCGGGAGTACCAGCCGGGCGACGACGTGCGCACCATAGACTGGAACGTCACCGCCCGCATGCACAACATTCCCTACGTCAAGGAGTACCGCGAGGAAAGGGAGCTGACCCTGATGCTCCTGGTGGATGTAAGCTCCTCCGGGCGCTTCGGCTCTCAGGACAAGTTTAAGAATGAAATAGCGGCTGAAATCGCCTCTGTCCTGGCCTATGCCGCCATTAAGAGTAACGATAAGGTAGGGCTGATTGTTTTCTCGGATAAGATTGAGCAGTATATCCCCCCTAAAAAGGGGCGGGCGCACGTCTGGCGGGTAATCCGCGCCATTCTGTCCTTCAAGCCTGAGGGCGTGCAGACCGATATAAGCGTTCCCCTGGAGTTCCTGATCAAGGTTGCCCGCCGCAAAACAGTAAGTTTCTTGATTTCGGATTTTATTGCTGAAGACTTTAAAAAGGCCCTGCGAATGGCCAAGCGCAAGCACGACATCATTGCCGTTTCCATTACCGACCCGCGCGAGATAGAATTGCCCAGGGTCGGTTTTATCCAACTGGAAGATGCCGAAAGCGGGCAGGCCATGCTGGTTGATACCTACGATGGAAATCTTACCAGGGAATTTAAGCGGCTTAATGCGCTGAAGCTGGCAGAGCAAAAACGCTTTTTCCGCTCCCTGGGCATAGACCAAATAGAAATTCAAACCAACCATTCCTACGTAACAGCCTTAATGCGTTTTTTCCGCCTGCGGGAGAAGAGGCTTTGATGGAGAAAGAGTTGACAGACATTATTGAGTTGTATCGGGATTTTGTAATCCCGATACGTGAGGTGTCGGGAAAACAATTTCCCGACACAACGAGATGACGGACATTATTGACATCAAAGCCCTGGAGCCGTTGGGGATAGATTACCGCTTCTGGGCCATCATCGGCGCCATTTTGCTGACCGCCTTGCTGATAGCGGGAGTAATGATTTACCGGCGCAGGAAAAAATGTCCGCCCAAAGAGGTAATCGTCAAACGCCCTGCCCATGAAGTAGCCCTGGAGGGATTTTATAGGTTACAAAACAGCAAGTGCTTTGGCCCGGAAGAAATCAAAAAACTCTACTTTGAACTCTCGGAGCTTTTCCGCTGCTACCTGGAAGAACGCTACAATTTTCCGGCCAGCGACTGGACCTCGCAAGAAATTATTTCATATTTCAATAAAAATCCCGACTGGCCCTTTGAACTCAAGGGGCAATCTGAGCTATTTCTGAGCAGCACCGACCTGGTAAAATTTGCCGAATTCATCCCGGAAGAGAAACAAATCCAGGCGGAAATACAAAGGGCAATCCAGTTTGTAGAAGCGACTAGGGAAGTAGCACAAGATGAGAAACTTTAATTATTAGACAGGATTACAGGATAAATAGATTGAAAAAAAATTAAATAATCCTGTTTCATCCTGTTAATCCTGTCAAGAAAGGATTTTCATGGAATTTGCAAATCCCCGGCTGCTGCTTTTGGGCCTGGTAATTCCGCTGCTCATATATAAATATATCTATCGGGGCAGGGCGGGGCGGCTAAGGTTTTCCAGCCTGAAAACCCTACAGCACCTGCCGCCCTCCAGTGCCACCCGTCTGCGTCACACCCTGATCGTGCTGCGTCTTCTCTGTCTGGTCTTGCTGGTGGTGGTAATCGCCCGTCCCCGCTCAGGCCGCAAGAGCACCGAGATTATCAGCGAAGGGGTGGACATTATGATGGTTCTGGACACCTCGGGCAGTATGCGGGCGCTGGATTTCAAATTGAATGATGAGCGCATCAACCGTCTGGAGGCAGCCAAAAATGTGGTCAGCGAATTCATAAAGCAGCGTGAAAATGACCGCCTGGGAATGGTGGTTTTTGCCCAGGAAGCCTTTACTCAGTGCCCCCTGACCCTGGATCACGGGGTATTGCTTTCCTTCTTGGACAAGGTGGAAATCGGCATGGCCGGGGACGGAACGGCCATTGGTTCGGCAATTGGGGTGGCAGTAAAAAGGCTGAAAGACCTCAAGTCTAAATCCAAGCTCATTATCCTCCTTACCGACGGCAGGAATAACGCCGGGCGGCTAAGCCCAGCCAAGGCGGCGGAGCTGGCGCAAAAATACGGGATTAAAATTTATACCATAGGCGCCGGCACCAAGGGCAAGGCTCCCTTTTTGGTAAATACCTTCTTTGGCTCCCGGTACGTTTATCAGGAAGTGGATTTGGATGAGGACAGCTTGCAGGAAATCGCCGGGATTACCAAGGCCAGATATTTCCGCGCTACAGATAGTGAAAGCCTGAAAGACATCTACACCCAAATTGACAGACTGGAAAAAAGCGAGGTCAAGGTCAAGGAACACATGGAATACGAAGAGCTTTTTGCCTGGCCCTTGCTGGCCGCCCTGGCCCTGCTTTTATTGGAGATACTGTTGGTTAACACCCGTTTCAGGAAAATCCCATGAATTTTGGCGGCTTAAATTACCTGCATTTACTCTGGTTAATTCCGGTTTTACCTTTACGCCTTTCGGGCTAAGGACAGGGCGATTGCCGCCTTTTGCAGTTTAAAACTAGCCAAGAGGTTAATGCCATATGTCAGCCGGGGCCGGCAAAAATTCAAGGCCGCCTTGCTCATTCTGGCGGTGTTGTTCCTGATTATCGCCCTGGCGCGCCCCAGGTGGAGCTTTGAATGGGAGGATGTCAAGCGCCGGGGAGTGGATATTGTTATCGCCCTGGACGTTTCCCGCAGCATGCTGGCGGAGGACGTTAAACCCTCCCGTCTGGAGCGGGCCAAGCGGGAAATCAGCGACCTGCTTTCGCTGCTGGAGGGAGACCGGATTGGCCTGGTGGCTTTTGCCGGAACCGCCTTTACCCAGTGTCCGCTTACCATGGATTACGGTGCGGCGGCGATTTTTCTGGATTACCTGGACACCGACTTAATACCTATCCAGGGCACTGACCTGGGGCAGGCGATTCGCACTGCGACTAAGGCCTTTGACGCCCATAAAAGCCAGTCCAGGGCCTTGATACTGAT
>QIFF01000021.1 GCA_003230635.1 bacterium
AAACGGGGCTGATCAGGGTCAATTTCCCTGGGGTGAAGATAAAAGAGAAAGGATTGTCTTCTCTTCAACAACCTTAGTATGCCGGCCTTGAATATCGGGTAGGGAAACAACCGGAAATAGCCGCCGCCGCCCCAGGGCAGGGAAAGACCCAACAGGTTGAGAGTCGGGACGGTTACTTCCCAGAAACCCGGCTCCAACTCAATAATATCATCGTCCGGGCTAAGCTGGTAATTATTGAGCCTGCCGTAGCGGTCATGCCAGGAAACGGGGTAAAGACTGGAATCATAGAGGAAACCCTCTTCCTGCAAGATTTTTATCGCCCAGTCGGTTATGGAAAAATTGGAAGCCCGATAGCCAATTACTCTTTCCCCTGTTATGTCTTCCAATAGAGCCTTAGCCCTTTTAACATCATCTCGGAAGTCCGCTTTGCTCAGTCTATAAATAAGTTGATGGTTATAACCGTGGCAGGCGATTTCATGCCCCTTGCCCTGTATTTCCGTCACCAGATGGGGATAACGTTGGGCCACCCAGCCCAGGACAAAGAAGGTTCCCTTGACCTTATACCTTTCCAGCAGAGCAAGTAACTTCTTCAGGTTGTCGTTTATCCGTGGGGCTTGAAGTTCCCATTCTTGTCGGGGTATCGCCAGGTTTTGACTATGAAACCACTCCTCAACATCTACGGTTAAAAGACCAGGGGGGCTGCTCACCCTAAGCTCTCCTCCAATGCATCATGCCTTTGAAAACTGCGGGAATTGTCAAGATGAGAATTTTCAAATCAAGGGCTAATGACCAGTTGTCTATATATTCTAAGTCCATCTTCACCCACTCCTCGAAATCCGGTTGGTATCTTTTCGTTACCTGCCAGAGACAGACAATCCCCGGCCTGAAGCTGAGCCTTCTTCTTTGCCACCTTTCATAACCCGCTACCTCCTCAAACAAGGGCGGGCGTGGCCCCACCAGGGACATGTCGCCAATTAATACATTCCAAAACTGGGGCAGTTCGTCCAGGCTGAATTTTCTGATGAACTTTCCTGCCCTGGTAAGCCTGGGGTCAGACCTGGAATGAAATACCGGTCCACTCCCCTCGTTCAGTGCCTTCATTCCCTCAAGCATCTCCTCAGCCCCAACCACCATTGTTCTAAACTTATACATAGTAAATTCCCGGCCATTTCTCCCGGTCCTTTCCTGTTTGAAAATGACCGGGCCGGATGAGGTAAGCTTGATCGCCAGAAATACCAGCAAAAAGAGGGGAGAGAGGACTGCCACGAGAACAGCGGAAATCACTATATCCATTCCCCGTTTGATAAACAGTCCCCCGGGCTGGGAGGGAGTACTTACCAAGGAAAGCAAGGGAGTGTTGCCAAATTCGGTGAGTTTGGGGTGGGCTATGCTGATATTGAAAAAGTCAAGGGGCAAATGGGCTCTCACTCCTACATCTTCACAAATAAGAACGTATTTTTCCAGCTTGTCCATCCATTTCCTCGGCAGACAAAAAACCACTTCGTCAATTACGTTATTGTCAAGGATTTCTTGCAAGTCATCAAAGGAACCGATAACCTTTTTGCCGGCGACTTCCCGGCCCACCCGTTCAGGTTCGTCCACAAAACCAAGGAGCCTTAACCCCCATTCACTGTGCTTCTCCAATAACTCGGCAAAGCGTATGGCCCGTACGCCTGAGCCAACTATCAGAAATTGCCGATAATTATAGCCCTTTTCCCTTATCGCATGGAGAAAAAAGAGGATGGCAAATTTCTCAAGCAACAAAAACAGTAAGCTGGTAACAAAAATCAGCAGGAAAAGCCCCCGGTTAAATTGCTCGGCCTCGATAATGAATACAATCGTGCCAAAGAACGTGGCAGCTATCGCCACCGCCTTGAAAACTGTCCAAGCCAGCTCAGGATATGAGGTTTTCCTTATAGAATAATAAGCCTCAAAGGAACGGAGCGCAAAAACCCAGTAAATAGCTCCCACCAAGATATAAAATGTATACATATCAGTAGGATAGACCTGCAAAGGAATTTCAATTCCCGCAAATTGATAAATAAAGTCGGTCATTGGCACCCAATGTTGAAGCTCAACAGAAACAACAAAGGCAAGACTCACCAAACAAAAATCCAGTAACATGTGCAAGCGGCCGAAGATTTTGGCTTGTGTTTGAAACATAGCTGAAAACCTATGTTAAGGGGCAGAGTTTTCTACAACCTGCCTGTATACCGACAGCGTTTCCCGGGTAATTCGGTCCCAGTCAAAATTTTTTCTAATATATTCTATATTGTCAGTTTCAGTCTCCGGCGGGGACTGCATAAAATGAGTAAGTTTTGCCCTCAAGGCACCTACATCCGCGCTCGGAAAGATAATTTCCTGCTCAGCGATTAACTCCAGATGGGGAGGGATATCGCTAGCCAAAACGGCAAGCCCATAACTCATAGCCTCTAACAGGGTAATAGGAAGCCCTTCATGGTAAGAAGGAATTACGAAAATACCCGCGTTAGAATATATTTCCAACAGGGGATTGCCGGTGAGGAAGCCAGTCATTACAATCCGCGAATCCTCGGCCGCACTCTTCTTTAACGAACGACTGTATTCATCCTCATGATCGGCACCGCCTACAATCACCAGCCGCCAATCCGTGGGTATTTCTTTGTAGGCCTCGATAAGGTCATGAAACCCCTTTTCCTTGACCAACCTCCCCACCCCCAACACATATTTGCCTGCCGTTAACCCGTATTGGTTTAGGGCCTTCCCGGGAGCCAATTTTTCCGGGATTACCACCCCGTTGGGAATCTTTGCCGAATTTTTGGCATAATGCTCTTTCATAAATACTTGCAGATAGCCGGAAACGGAAATAACCGCTGAGCTAAAGCGGGCGCCACACCACTCTCCCAGCCGCAACACCCCTCTGCCGAACCTCCCCCATTTGGGGCGCTGATAGTCCTGACTATGATAGGTCATTATTACCGGCAAGCCAAGGAGTCTAACCAAAGGGGTCAGCAGGGCCGGCCCTATGTCGTGAATATGAACTAAATCAAACTGCTTGCGATGGATCGCCACCTGCATTAGGGCCAAAAAGGTATGCAGAATTGTTTCCAGGCTTTTTCCCCGAATAATAGGTAAGGGGATAATCTCAACCCCTTTATAATTTTTTAAATCAGAATCGACATACCCTTTCCGGGCATAAACAGTTGCCCGCACCCCAAACTTTGTCAACCGGGGATACAATTCCTGACAATGACGCTCCACCCCGCCTTGTACTCCAGGAAACCCCCTGGTTCCTAAAACAGCCACCCGAATGCTCTTCATATACTACCTACAACCCTTATCCTTCAACAACTTTGGGAGTAAAGTTTCCAGCCCCAATTTTCATCTTCTAAGCATTTGCTGCGGTTTTTTATTATCCATCTGGTTGGGACCGAAATGGCTTTCTTCATTGCCGGGGAAGCGCTGCCGATCATCCAGCATTCTTTATCACATTTACTCACCAGTTCTCTTACCCTCTTGGCGTCAGGGCCGATCCAGATTTCGTGAAAATTCTTTTCTTTTATATTACCCATGCTCTCTTCCAGCGCATTGCAGGGACGAATCTCCCCAAACGGATCCAGGAAGAAGACATCAGACCCCATCTCACAAGGAAGAAATCTCTTCCCGCCGTAGATGCGATTTATTAATCCATAATTAAAATAGGCCCGGTACCAATTTTTTAAGCGCCAGGTCTTGAAAAACTCACTCACTAACTTACTGAATTCTTTCGCCACCATTTCTTTGTCTTTAATTTCATTATCCATCTTGTGAAAATAATAGGAGTTGTGCACAACCGCGGTGGCAAACTCCAATTTCATCGCGTAAGCCAGCTTGTACAACTCCAAGAGGTCCCTGGCGTTTCTATCGGAAACCGTAATGCCAAAACCGATATCCTTCATCCCCATATGCTTTAATTCAAGCAGTGTCCTCAATCCATTATCAAACCCATCCTTGATACCCCTTAACTCATCATTGGCTTTGGGCAAACCTTCAATGCTGATCCTGATACCGATATTCCGGTGTTTTTTAGCCAGAGCGATAATCCGTTCACTAAAAAAACCGTTGGTGCTGATTACTACCCGCTGCGCTTTCCTTTTGGCGATTTTTACAATTTCTTCAATATCCTTCCTTAAGAAAGGCTCTCCCCCGGTAATGTTAATAAATTTTAAGTCGCCCGGAATTTTCTCAATATCCTGAAGGCTGATTTCTTCTTCCGTTTTGGTAGGATATTGCCACGTATTGCACATATAGCATTTAGCATTACACCTGTAGGTAACCCCGATTATGCCTTCCATAAATTCACAACCTCACGGGTAAGTGTAAACAACCTCTTATAACGGTCCCTTGCGCACATTAGCAAAGCAATCTCCGATATATGTTTGTTAAAGTTTCATAATGCTGTTTACTGTTGTATTGTAGTTCGGCTTTTCTCCTGGCATTCTTACCCATTTCAATAATTTTATTTGGGTTGCTAATCAAGGAAGCAATCTTTTGCGCCAGGATATGAGCATTTTTAGGTTCAAAGAGGTAACCGCTGACCCCGTCATCAATTTGCTCAGGTATTCCCCCAATATTGGCACCAATCACCGGCTTTCCGTAAGCAAACGCTTCTAGAACAACATAAGGAAAATTCTCGTACCATTCTGAGGGAACAATGATAAACATAGCTCCTTTTATAATTTCTTCTAATTCTTTCCCCGTTCGGTAACCTAACATCTCTACACTATTTTCTAATCCATTGGCGGCTATATACCTGATGATTTCTCCCTTCAGCGGCCCTTCTCCAACAATCTTCAGCTTGGCCGTTAACTTAAGGGAGCCTACCGCCTTCAGCAAGGTCAAAATACCCTTCTCTCTGGATAACCTTCCTAGACACAAAAAATAATCAGCATGCGCATAACTTGGTCTTGTTTTTTCAATATCAATAAAGTTTGGGATATAAACGACTTTATCCTTATCAAACCCATATTCTATAAGCTTATTACGCAGGAAATTGCTTGGGGTAATGAAACAATCTATGAGTTTGTAGATTCCGGCTGCCCGGTGGATATAAAATGTCAGAGCAGCCATAATACTGGCCGACAAAGACCCCTTTTTACAGCGAGTGGATATCACCTTATAATATCTGTTCCCCTTACAATCCTCACATATCCTATTATTATTTAAAAAGAGCGTATTTGGGCAAATCGCCTCATAATCATGAACCGTCCACACCACAGGCAAATTGAAGCTCTTGGCGGAATAAAGAACAGATGGACTCAACTGGTGATGGAAATTCTGAACATGGACTAACTGTGGTTTTTCCGCTTCAATCAACCTGTCCAGATTTTTTTTTGCTTCGCTGCAATAGATAGTTCTAGAGATTACCTTCAAAGCATTACGCAGATTTATCTTTGCTAACATTTTTTCAAAATCAATATTAGAAACGAAGTAGTTGCTGTAATTGGAAGGAAGGTTTTTAGGATGCCGCATTGAAAACGGAATAACCTCATGCCCTTCGCTTTTCAGCAGGTTTGAGACTTCAAAATAGTACCTTTCGCTGCCCCCCCGTAAATAATGGAAGTTGTTGATTTGTAAAATCTTCATCTATCTATATACTCCGGTTCTTTTAATAACCTTCTTCTTCCCTCTAAAGGGGCTTCTGAAACTCAACCACCACCGTATTCATTAACTTCCTGGGTTTCAGGGCTTCCATAATTTTGTCGTATAATCTAGCTAATATCCTAACTAGATAAAATCTCCTAAGATGGCTTTCCAGGCCCGAATAATACTTAACCTTAAGGGTTCGAAAACCGGCTTTTTGAAAAATCTCAATTAGGGTGTCGACGTTCTTAAATGCATAACGAGTCTCCCAGGGGTCTTTCCCTCCATGGAAAAAAGACTTTACTCTCTTATGAAATTTAAGTGACACCAACTTAGCCAACACAAACTCCGGCGCAGTTGGATTTGAAAAAGTGGTTGCAAATATACCGGAAGGTTTCAAAACGCGGTAGATTTCACTAGCCGCCGCCGGCACGTTGGGAACGTACTCTAATACATAACAAGCAAATGCTGCAATATATTTATCAGATCCTACCGCAGGCATGGACTCAATCGAATAATGATAAATATCTCCCATATATTCTGCGCTTATCTGGTGTTTTTCTATATCAACACGGTCGCAAACAAAGGAATACTTATCGCTGAGCAAGGATTCATCTATAATAATATCCTTACCTGCACCAATGTTTATAATGCTAAGAACCTTTTTGCTGCCTACATTCAAGCTCGAAGTGCAACAAAAGAGGAAGCTGCTTCGAGTGGAGTTTTAAAACCCAGACACTTCCTGGGCCGGTTATTGATTA
>QIFF01000319.1 GCA_003230635.1 bacterium
AAGGCTACGTTGAGCATCAAATCGGTGAAGGCAACGCAGCCTCTGGGCCTTTCTGGGCAGCCGACTTCCAGAATTAGGCGGTGGATTTGGGGTGGGTTCCGGCGGCTCAGCAGTTGCTATAGGGCTTGCTTTGGCTGCGCCCCGCAATGACATTTCAATTATTTGCTTATTTCCTCCTTTATCCCTACCTCATGGCGGCAATGACCCAATTTCCCTCAAAATATGGCATTGCTTGTCTCCCTCCTCTGCCCTGATTGGGGCAATAATGCCCCGGCTAATCACTGTAACTAGTTGATTTTAAAAACAAGCGTTTTTGAACGGCCCGATGGCACAATCCTTGCTAAATATATAGTCTAACTGTTGTTGTATTTACTTAACCGTTCCAATAAGGAGACCGAAGTATGAGTCATGGGCATGAAAGATTGTTTTATCGCATTACCCTTAACCAGCGCATTCAGCACAATATTATCATGTTTACTTTTTTACTCGTGGTGCTGACCGGTTATTGCTTAAAATTCCATGGGGCAGCCTGGACCTACCCTCTAATCAAGACCTTTGGCGGGGTTTATATGGCTGGGCGCATTCACCGGGCGGCCGGGGTAGTTATGGTGGGAAATTTTTTATATATTTTTATTTATGTTATCTGGACTACCATCCAGAAAATTGCTGTGGTTTTCAGGGAGCAACCCCCACGTGGCTTCAAGGATGGCCTGCTGAAGGTTATCAAGGTTTTTTATGGCTTGCCTATGATACCTGATGCCAACGATGGGCGCAACATTGTGGACTTCGTTCGCTACATTTTCTTCCTTTCTGACAAACCCCCTCAATACGGCAAATTTCAATGGAAGGAAAAGTTTGATTACCTGGCGGTCTTCTGGGGCACGGTAGTTTTTGCCATCACCGGCCCGATGATGTGGTGGCCGTCTTTCTTTGTCAAAATCGGCATACCGGCTTGGACCCTGAATGTAGCCCTGATCATCCATAGCGACGAGGCTCTGCTGGCGGCGGGGGTTATCTTTATCTGGCACATGTACAATGTGGTTCTGATGCCGGAAAAGTTTCCCATGTATCAGACCATTCTTACCGGTTGCGTCACGGAACACACAATGATGGAGGAATATCCATCCGAGTATAAACGAATTATGATTGAGGAAGGCGACGAAAGTCCGGCTATCGTAAGGAAAGACGAATAAGGACATAACCCCTTTCAGGGCACCTCAACTATAATGAAAGACGCTAGCAATCAGGCCCACAGCATGAATCCCCGGCAGTCGGCGCTGTCAGCCGGTATTCCAGCCCCTTGCTCTCCCTGGGGTGGCGAGTGCCGGAGCGCTTGCAGTCAAAGAGACCCGCCTGATCCAACGGCACTTCCTCACGAGGCGGCAAGGCTATTATGTCTCCCCCGTATGGCCCCAAAGGGCCGGCCATGATAGAGAAGGTCTTGTCGCAGACCGCCATTCTCTGACCGCGGTAGAAGGTGTGTCCGTCATCGTCGCACACACGCTTCCAGGGGCCTTTGTAGATCACAGCCTGGTTGCGTTCCAGACAAGGCCCCTCTTTTCCCTTGAAGGCCTGCACAGTAAGGGAACGAAATTCTATCCCTTCAATCACCTGCCAGGGCTCAGCCTGGCGGGAAAGGATTTGGATGCCGTAGAAACCGGCCTGCTCAAACATCTCCAAGAAACGATCCTCGCGGAAGGCACCGGCAATGCAGCCGCTCCACAGCTTTGGGTCGGCCAGGATAGACGGCGTGGGCTCCTCATCGCAGACAATGTCGGAGATTACCGCCCGCCCGCCGCACTTGAGCACCCGGTAAACCTCTGCAAAAAGCCTCTGCTTCTCCTGGGGACGAACCAGGTTGAGCACGCAGTTGGAAACCACTACATCCACACTGGTCTCAGGGACAAGGGGAACCTGGCGGCGCAGGCGTTCACACTCGGCCTCAAAGGCGCCAAGCTGCTCCAGCGACTGGATTGGATGCACATCGAGCCACTTCTGGGTCAGCTCCAGATTGAGACCCAGGTCCTGGATTTTGGCCTTGAGGAAGCGCACATTGCGGTAGCCGAGCTTATCTCCCATATGGCCCAGATACCTGCGGGACAGGGCCAGCATCTCATCGTTGAAGTCCACCCCTATTACGCATCCCTCGGGGCCCACCTTCTGGGAAAGGATGTAGCAAATCTTGCCCGCACCCGATCCCAGGTCAAGCACCGTTTCCCCCTCAGACACATAGGCGGACGGATCGCCGCAACCGTAATCCTTCTCCACAATTTCCTGCGGCAACAGATCAATAAAGCGAGCATCGTATTGAGCGGTAGGGCAGCAAAGACCGCTTTCGGGCTGGCGTGCGCCCTCCCTATAGCGGCGCAGGACTTCGGCCTCAATATCATTGGGTACTGGCGTAACCAGGGTTTCGCTAGGCATGGCAGTTATCCCCTCCATAAGGGTATCAAGATGCCCATAAGCCGTGAAGGTTGCAGTAAGCCCGGGCCGTAACCTGGGCCGCTTCCATCTTGAAGGTTGCCTCAGGCGCACTGCCCGGCTTCAGAAAACGGCGTCCGTCTTTCCCCGCAGCGATCAGTTCAACCCACTCTATATAGTGATCTTCTTCCATAGGATGAGGCAGGCTGCCGACTTTTACCTTGATGCCATCGGCGGTCTTTTCCACCACCGGCACATGCTTCTCACGAGCGGCATCGCTGGTGTTCTCTTGGCAAAGCTTCATCGGCTGGCCGCAGCACACAAGCTGACCCTTAGCCTGATGAAGCACCTCCACCATGTTCCCGCAGACCTCACACCGATAGACTTGCAGTCTTTCCGTCATTTCCAACCCTCCCTATGCTCCTTTTGAAAATTAAAGTGTAACGCAAAAGATAAGCCTTTGTCCAGATAAATCAAATAAAATACTTGAATTATATATTACAACGTGGCAAGATGTACTATAGGGAAAAGGAGAGGGTAACCTTGGATTTCAGTCTAAAAATTGCTGGTCAGGCCGGTCAGGGGATGCAGACCATCGGCTATATCCTGAGCAAGATATTCTCCCGCGGCGGTTATTACATCTTTTCCAATCAGGACTATCAATCCCGTATTCGCGGGGGGCACAACTTCTTTCAGCTTAGGGTATCCACCGAACCTGTGTCTGCCCCCGCTGAGCAAATAGACCTGCTGCTGGCCCTGGATGAGCTGTCCATCAGCGAGCATAAGTCGGAACTAAGAGACGGCGGGGGAATGATTTATGATGGGAGTAAGTCCAAGTCAGTACAGGAAGAAAGCGGGGCGTTCAATATTCCCCTGGCGGAGTTGGCGCTCAGCGCAGGGGGAAAGAAGGTGTTTGCAAATTCGGTAGCCAGCGGAGCCGCCCTGGGGTTACTGAATTATGATTTCTCCCCGCTGGAGAAGCTGCTTGAGGCAGCGTTTTCCCAGAAAAAACCAGAAACCCTGGAGAGTAATATAAAATCCGCCCGGGCAGGCTATGATTATGCCCAAGCCAAATTTTCCCAGCAATTTGCTCATAAACTCAAGCCCCGCTCAACCACCCCCAGAATCGTCCTCAACGGCAATGAGGCCATTGCTTTGGGGGCGCTGGCGGCCGGGTGCAATTTTTTCGCCGCCTACCCCATGAGCCCGGCCACCGGCATTATGGTCTATCTGGCTGAAAAACAAGCGGATTTCAATATCATGGTGGAGCAGGCCGAGGATGAGATTGCGGCCCTGAATATGGTGCTGGGGGCCTCCTATGCCGGCGCCAGAGCGATGACCGCCACCTCAGGGGGCGGGTTTGCCCTGATGACCGAAGCGTTAAGCTTAGCCGGTATAACCGAAACCCCGGCAGTGATTGCCCTGGTTCAGCGCCCCGGCCCGGCCACCGGTCTGCCCACCCGCACTGAGCAGGGGGACTTGTTGTTTGCCCTTTGCGCCGGCCACGGCGAGTTCCCGCGCGCCATATTCACCCCCGGCTCAGTGGAAGAGGCCTTCTATCTGACCCACAGGGCCTTCAACCTGGCGGATAAATACCAAATCCCGGTATTAATCCTGAGCGATCAGTATCTTGCCGACAGCTATCGCAACCTTGAGCCGCAACCTTGAGCCTTACGACCTATCATCACTTACCATTGACAGGCACCTGGCGTCGCCGGAAGAACTGGAGAATGGGCAGGAGTATCTGCGCCATAAAATCACCCCCTCGGGTATCTCCCCCAGGTTAATCCCGGGAAAAAGTGAGTGGCTGGTGGTTACCGACAGCGACGAGCACACAGAAGACGGGCATCTTACGGAAGACTTAAAGGTAAGGGTAAAGATGGTGGACAAACGCAACCGCAAGTATCAGGGCCTGGCCTCCGAGGTTGAGCCGCCGGTGTTGACCGGCCCGGCGGAAACAGACCTGCTTCTAATTGGCTGGGGTTCAACTTGTGGGGTAATCAGGGAAGCAGTGCAAGGGCTGAAGGCGCAAGGGAAATCGGTATCTCAGCTCCATTTCCCTCAACTATGGCCCTTCCCCGCGCAAAGGGTGAGCGAGATTTTTAAGCAGGCCAAAAGGAAGATCATTATTGAGAATAACAGCACGGGACAGTTGAGCTGGCTGCTGCGGGCGGAAACCGGACTGACTGTTGACGACATGATATTAAAATACGACGGCCGCCCCTTCAGCACCGGCTATATCCTGGAGGCCCTGAAAAAATGAACCCGACCCCTTTTGATTGTAAGGCAGCCCCGGCCTGGTGTCCCGGCTGCGGGAATTTCATGATCCTGCCCGCCCTGAAAAAAGCGCTGAGCGGGCTGGGATTAAAACCACAGCAGGTATTAATCTGCTCCGGCATAGGCCAGGCAGCCAAGCTCCCCCACTATATGCAGTGCAACACCTTCAACGGCTTACACGGCAGGGCCATCCCGGCGGCTACCGGGGCCAAGCTGGTCAACCCTGAGTTGGTGGTTATTGCCGAGGGCGGGGACGGCGATGTCTATGGGGAGGGAGGGAACCACTTCATCCACGCCCTAAGGAGAAATATAGACATCACCCTGATTGTCCACAATAACCAGGTCTATGGCCTCACCAAGGGCCAGGCCTCACCCACCAGTGAGCCTGGGTTTACCACCAAGGTGCAGACCGAAGGGGTCAAGACAACCATGCTGAACCCCTTGACCGTGGCCCTCTCGCTGGAGGCCGGCTTTGTCAGCCGCAGCTTTTCCGGTGATATGGAGCATCTGTCCTGGGTCATTCAGCAGGCCATAAAGCATCGGGGGCTTTCCCTGGTTGATGTATTAATGCCCTGCGTGGTTTTTAATAAAGTAAACACCTTTAAGTGGTATAAATCCAGGGTCTATAAATTAGAGGATGAGGGCTGGGACCCCGGCGACAAGCAGGGCGCTTATGAGAAAGCCGGGGAATGGGGCGAGCGAATCCCGACCGGCATATTCTATAAGCAAGAACGGCCCGCCTATGAAGACTTAGTCTCAGTGCTTGGGGGCAAGCCCCTGATAGAGCGGAATTATAGTCCGCAAAAGGTGCAAGCGTTGTTTGACGAGTTTGTCTGAATATGTAGGTGCCCCATTTATGGGGCTGCCCCCTCTCCCTCCCTGCTTTCGCAGGGACAAGTGCGACTGCCCGTTTACAGCTTCCTCTCCCCCCTGGGGAGAGGATTGAGGTGAGGGGGGACTTTATCTTCCCATTCCCCCCTACTTTATCCAGTTATCCGCTCTAATTCTTTGCGGGCCTCCACCTGCCCCCAGTGGTAGCCGCAGGTCTTTGCCAGGGAAAGAGCGGTTTCGGCTTCGCTGCGGGCCTGGCTGGGTTGATTAGCGGCGTGGTGGATTTGGGCTAAGACATTACGGGCATCAATCTCAATGATTTTATACCCGCAGCGGGTGCAGATGGAGAGGGCTTCTTTTAGGGCAGTGTTGGCGGCGGGTAAATCATTCCGCGCCAAATACAGGCGGGCAAAGCCCAAGTGAAGCTTGGCAATCTCCTCCTGTAAGCCGATGTTACGAGCAATTTGCAGCCCCTCGTCCAGGTACTTTTCAGCCTGCTGATAATCCTTGTGCTCCAGGCAAAACCCAGCCAGCAACTGGTAGCAGCGGGCAATGTCATTTATACCACGATATTGCTGACAGATATTCAGGTTCTCCCGGGTGACCTCTTCCGCCAGTTCCCTTTTCCCGCTACGGGCCAAAAACTCAGCATAGTGAATGCCGTGGAAGGAGCAAAGCCATTTTATCCCAAAAAGCTCACGATCTAACTGATTGGCCTGCTCAAATAACTCCCCCGCTTCTTTATTCTCCCCCCGCAGAAAAGCGGCATAGGCCCACCAAGCCAGGGAATAACACTCAAATTCTTTATCTTTAGCCCGCCGCGCCCAATCCAGCGCCTGGCGGGCAACCACCTCCCCTTCTGCCAGATTTCCCAACTTTAGCTGAATCTCGCACAGGTTTTGGCTGCCCACTGAGGTATTGACCCAGTCATTATCCGCCAGCCGAAGCTGATTCTGTCGCTGGTAAAAGGGCACCGCCTCAGCCAAGCGACCCAGGTGCATCAGGCGAAAGCCGACCGCATTAATTAGCCAGGCCTTTTCGTCTGCTGAGGTTACCAATGGTTCCCGGCTGGTATCACCATGCGGAAAGAGCTGCGAAATCAAGCTCAAATCCAGCTCAAAGGCCCCCAGGTTATGGGCCATTAACCAATTTCCCACTCCATCCTGGATGTTTATCCTTTGCTTATATATCCTATCCGCCTGCTCGTAATCCCCTGTCCAAATCGTATGCTGGAAGGCTTCTATGGCATAGGTCAAATCATCCAGGGTCTTGGGGGCAGAGTGAGCCTTTTTTTCATAATATTGCGCTACTTGCTGATGGATCTTAATGCGGGCCTTATCTTTCAGGTGTTCATAGTAATACTTACAAATCAAGGGGTGGGTGGAATAGCTGATATTACCCGATGCTTCGGCTTCTCCTGAAACACTTGTAGGGGCGGACGTCTCTGTCCGCCCTGATTTGGGCAGACACGGAGGTCTGCCCCTACTGATCAACCCCAGGTTTACCAGGTGCCCCAGCATCTGTTTGAAATCAAAATCTTCTATCTGCCGGCTGAATACAGGGACAAAGGCATCTTCCTCCACTTGTTGGCGGAAGGTGGAGAATATAGCCATAAAGGCCTTTTCTGCTTCATCTAATTTATCACCGTAAGCCGTCAGAATAAGTTTTACTTTCTCATCAGTTTCTATGGCCTCAAAAGGTATCTTAGGGACACAGGCTATATCACCCTTATAATATTCCTTGAGATAACCGGCAATCAGCTTGAGACTCAAGGCATGGTAGTCATAATCAAGAGCTACTTTATCCAATGCCTTATCTTTGCCCAATACCCCACGCTTGCGCATGAGCTGCCTGGCATCATCCGGTAATAGGTGTTCCAAGGGTAAGCTGCGGTAACTTTTTCCCTCATAGGGATCTAAATCCTTGAGTGAATAACGGGTAGTAATAAGCAATAGACTGCCATGATCCCCCTCAGCCCAAAGCTGCAATAGATCAGCAAAATCCCGGTTCTCCATTTCCCCGAAGTGCATTCCCCTATCTTGCACTTTTTGCATATCCTCCAAACCGTCCAGCACCAGCACAAACCGTCCCTTGGTTATGTATTCCAGCAGCTTGCGCACCCGGACATAAGGACTTGTAACCCCCTCAGCCTGGAATTGTCCGCCGGAGCAGTAGTCCAAGGCGGCTTCCAAAAAGGCGTCCAAGCTAGGCTTCCGATAGAAGTACCACCAGAAAACCCTATCGGTATTTAATCCTTCCAGCCATTTCTGCGCCAGGGCAGATTTGCCCACCCCACCAAAGGCTACCAGGCTAATTATCCTGACAGCCTTCTCTTTATGCCACTTTGTAAGCTGTTCCAACTCATTTTTCCGGCCTACCCAATACTTGTTGGAGGGGGGAACTATGGGTTTTTGCTTTTTTCTTTTTATTACTTTAGCAATAGCTTTAACAATAGCTTTAACAATAACAACTAATGCCGCAATAATACCAACTATAATTCCTATGATTTCAAGCATAGCTTCCTACTTAGGCCGGGATTTTGTTCTTTATGTAGTAGCGCAGGACAAGCCCCAACGCTACTCAGGTAATCAGTATGTTACTTGTGTTAATGGGGTATGTCAAGAAAGCAAGGCTTTTTTGCTTGCCCTGCCCCGAATAGGCGGGTATAATTAGGATGTTATCCGTTAGAGTTATTCTAAAGCTAAGGGAATCAAATGCCCTCTCATCCTATAGATTTTGAGGTCTTTGGCGGGCCGGCGGCTACCCCCCAGATGAAGCAGATTTTTGCTGAAAAGCGCCGTATTCAGCGCTGGCTGGAGATTGAGGCGGTGCTGGCTCAGGTTCAGGCCGAGTTGGGGATTATCCCTGAGCAAGCCGCCGCAGAAATTGCCCGCAAGGCTGAACTTAAACATATAGACTTAAAAAAGGTCAGGGAGAATTATCTGCAAGCGCGCCATTCGCTGGTGCCCTTGTTAAAGGAGTTCAAGTCCGCCTGTGAAGGGGGGGCCGGACAGTATGTGCATTATGGAGCCACCACCCAGGACATCCTGGATACCGCCGAAATCCTGGAGGTTAAGGAAGCCCTGAACATAATCTATCAAAACTTGCGGGAGTTGGAGGGGCTGCTGCTGGATTTGGCCCAAAAACACGCCGCCACTCCTATGATCGGGCGCACTCACGGGCAGCAGGCCCTGCCGACTACCTTTGGTTTCAAAGTCGCTGTCTGGGTATGTGAATTACGCCGCCATATCCAGCGCTTGCTGCAATCCGCCCCCCGCCTGCTGGTGGGGCAATTAAGCGGCGGGGTGGGCACCTTTGCCGCCCTGGGAGAGCAGGGCCAAACCGTGGCTGCGCGTACCATGGAGCGCCTGGGGTTGGGGGTGCCTCCGATTGCCTGGCATAACTCACGCGACAACATCGGAGAGCTGGCCTGCCAGTTGGCTTTAGTCATGGCCAGCCTGGGCAAAATCGCCAATGAAATCTTCCAGTTGCAAAAGACGGAAATGGGAGAGCTGGCCGAACCGGCGGGAGAAAAGTCAGTCGGCAGCAGCACCATGCCCCATAAGCGCAATCCCGTGCGCTGCCAGCGGGTAGTGGCCCTCTCCCGCCAGGTGCGTCATCTGGCGAATCTAGTGGTGGAAAGTGCAGGACACGAGCACGAGCGGGACGTACGCTGCCTGGCCGCCGAGTGGAGCGCCGTACCGGAGATATGTATCTATAGCGGAGCCGCTTTGCAGCATATGATTAATATTATTGCCGGGCTGGGGGTTGACCCCGAACGCATGCTGGCTAATCTGCATATCCAGGGGGAGATGATTCAGACCGAATGGCTGCTGTTTCGCCTGGCCCCGGATTTGGGCAAGATGCAAGCCCATGATAAACTACACCAGTTGGTGTCTGTAGCCCGCCGGAGTGGCCAGTCCCTAAAAGCAGTAATCCAGCAGGACGATGAACTAAATAAGCTGCTGTCCGACGAAGATTTGCAATTCCTGGATCAGCCCGAACGCTACCTGGGCCTGGCCCCGGAGGTGGTTGCCCAGGTGGTTGCCCAAACCCGTGCCGAGCGGGAGCAAGACCCGGAGGGGTTGGGGGAAGAGGAGTAGAAAGAGGAGAAAGGAAAATTAAGTGGATGAAACGATAAGAAAAAACGAAAAATGTTTTATTGGAATGCCTGCCTGTGGTTATGGCTATGAATCAGCAAAATTGTGTTTTGTTGCAGGTCCTTCTGATGATAAATATACTTTAAAAATGGATGCAATTAAGGATGTGGTTGAATCAAAACAATATGAATGCCATATTGCATTGAAAAAAATCGATCCCGGAAACTTTGCTTTTTGTACGAAAATATGTTCGAAAATTATTCAATCGCAATTTTGTATTGTATTACTTGACCCCTCAACAAGCGGACAAGGAGTCGAACAGCCTAATCCTAATGTGCATTTGGAATATGGGATGATGATGAGTCAAAATAAGTATATTATTCCCTTGCAAGATGAGAAATACAAACTTGCTTTTAATATATCTCCACTGGATACAATAAAATATACTGATGCGAATTTTAAATTGAAAGTGACCGAAGCAGTGAATAACGCGATCGAAAAGTTTTCTGAGCGTAGCGTGTCTGGTCAGGTGCCTCCAGGGCCAGAAATATTTACTTTCTATAACTTAACTGGCTATAAAATGTCAGATACTAAATTGAATTTTTATGAATTACTTTATAGCTTTGGCGCACATCTTGGTTTTTTTCTATTTGATAATAAAAACAAATATAAATATGTAGGCCCTTTTGATTATGAAGATCCCAAAAAAGCAATATTACATACAAAATTG
>QIFF01000062.1 GCA_003230635.1 bacterium
CAACTGGCGGTGGAGTATGCCCATAAGTATAAAGACGGATACCTGGGCGGGGTGCTGTGGGTCAGGGGGGCCGAGGATGTTTTATCCGAATATGGCTTGCTCTCGGATGAGTTGGGACTTGGGTTGGCTGTTAATACGCCACTGAAGAATAAGTGCCGTGAGGTGAAGCAGTGTTTGCAACAGAGGCAGGAGAAAACCCTGCTGATTTTGGATAACCTGGATGAAAAAGGAGCCTATGAGAGTGTCCACCAATGCCTGCCCACCACCGGCAACTGCCAAATTCTAATAACCACCCGCCGCAAAGACCTGGAGGCGGAGACTAGCCTATCCCTAGATATTCTGTTGGATGGTAAGGCACTAGAATTACTTATAACCGAAAGTGACCGGGAGGATGAGGATAAGGCAGCAGCCCAAAAGATTTGCCGGACGTTAGGCAACCTGCCGCTGGCGCTGGAGGTGGCGGGCAGGTATTTCAAATATTCAAACAAGATGATAAGTTTTCAACAATATTATGCCAAGCTGATTGAAGCCGGGGCGATTGGGGTCTTGCCGGATAAGGGAAAACTCCCCCATGTTGAACATATCGCCAGCCTGAAAGCTACCCTATGTATTCATCAGGAGCTTATGGATAATCCCCAGATTATGAAAATGCTGACTGCAATCATTTGTTTTGAACCGGACAGCATCAACCCGGAAATTCTGGCTTTGGTGTGTGGTATAGAGCGGGAGAAGCTAGATGAGCTTATCAGTATTCTGGACAACTACTCCCTGCTAAATATACAAGCGGATAACCGCCTGAGTATCCACCGCCTGATGCGGGAAGCGTTGAGGGAGCAAATCCCCCAGGAAGAGATAAAAGCCAGGCAGACAGAATATGTAATCCAACTAGAGAAGTGGTTTGATAAGCACAATAAGGTAGATGCGCTGAAGACAACCACCCCGGAAATCTCCCATATCCTGGGGGCGGCCAGGCTGGCTACCTGGCCCCAATCCTATGAGTTATGTTTTGACCTGGGGACATATTACTGGTTTATGGGGCGCTACCGGCAATACCTGGAATGGGCGCAAAAAAGTGAGAAAGAGGTAAAGGCAAATGCTCCTGATGATTTAGCTAACTTGGCTTTGTCTTATAATGAGATAGGTAATGCCTGGAATTTACTAGGGCAGTATAAGAAGGCGATTGGCTACTATGAGCAGGCGTTCTCTATTGATAAGGAACACTATGGGGAGCGACACCCTGATGTAGCCATAGATTTAAACAACCTGGGTTTAGCCTGGAAATCCCTGGGGGAGTATAAAAAGGCGATTGACTACTATGAGCAGGCCCTGTCCATTGATAAGGAGTACTATGGGGAGCGACATCCGGCTGTAGCCAGAGATTTAACCAACCTGGGTGATGCCTGGACATGCCTGGGGGAGTACGAAAAGGCGATTGGCTACTGTGAGCAGGCACTACCCCTTTGGAAAGAAGCTTACGGTGAACGACACCCGGATGTAGCCGCTTGCTTAAACAACCTGGGTTTTGCCTGGTATTCCCTGAAGCAATATGACAAGGCTCGTAAGTATTTTCAGCAGGCATATAGTGTCTTTGTTGAGTTTCTGGGAGAGGCTCATCCGAATACTAAGCAGGTAAAGAAGAATCTGGAGGATTTGCCGGGCTGAAAACTGCCGACGGCTGGCCTTTATAACTTCCTCTCCCCTTGGGGGAGAGGATTGAGGTGAGGGGGTAACTTACTTTTATCCCCTCTCCCCCCTCACCCTGGCCCTCTCCCCGCTGGGGAGAGGGAAATAGCGGGCGGGCGCAAGACCCGCCCCTACAAATTCGCCTTTCGCAGCGAAAAGGCAATTTTTCAAGGTGCCCTTAATGCTTGAATACAACCAGTGCACGGAAGAGGAACTAAAATATACTTATCCGGCGGATAAGTATGCGGAAGAGGGAGCTATGTTTATCTATAGGGCGATTTCCATAAAAACCGGGCCGGCCGAGGTTTTTCCCTGGATCAGCCAGTTGCGCTTTGCCCCTTACAGCTATGATTGGATTGATAATTACGGCAGGAAAAGCCCTCCCTATCTCTTAACGGACGCCCCCCCGCTGAAAACAGGCGACCCCATAATGCGCTGGTTCACCCTGGTAGAATTCAGGCCTAATGAGTCTATAACCCTCACTCTCCCGCAAAATCCGCCCCTTTACCTCAAGCTCCTTTTTGAACCGTTTATTAAATCATTTTACACTACCTATCAGCTTTTTCCCCTGAGCGATAACACTACCCGTCTGGTGGTCAAAACCGTCATTAACCCATATCATGACAGCCTTCGCCGCCGGCTGGTAAAAATCGCCGACGCCCTTGATTATGTTATGATGCGCAGGCAATTATTGAATTTCAAGCAATTGGCCGAAAACTAGTCGCACCTTCTCTCCCACTCCAAAACCTAAAACCTCATCGGCGCGCCGCTGGCAGATGGCGATTTCCAGATAGCTTGTCCCCCCGAAGAGCATGAAGGGGCCGCCCGGGTCTTCCAGGTAACGGTAGGACCTGACCAGCTTGTCAATCCTCAAATCCCCTACTTGCAGATAAAATTCCTCCCCCGCCTTCTCCCTGCATTCTTCCAGAAAGCGGCGCCCGATGTTGGTAATCAGGTTGCCGAAGCGGTCAATATACATAATCTGCCCGCTGACCACCCCCTGGGCAAAGCTGGGCTGCGGCACCTCAAAGCGCTCGTATTCGGTCAGCAGAGAGCCGAACTCCTGGGGAGCTACCCCGCGGGAAAGCCAGGCCGCCGCCGGGCCGAAGATGTCGCGGCCGTGAAAGGTGTCGCTGACCGGGTGACGGAAATAGCGGGGGTTGCTGATCTCGCGCACCTGGTGCTCTTTCTCATTGGCATAGATAAAGGACAGCACCCCGTTGTCCGGGGCAATGAAATGATAGTTAGGGCTGGTGACCAGCAGGGGCTTGCGCTCCGTGCCCACCCCCGGGTCCACCACCACCAGATGGATGCTGCCGGGAGGGAAAAAGCGATAGCCGAAATTGAGGGCAAAGGCGGCCTCCATAACCGAAAAGGCCGGGACGCTGTGACACAAGCCCACCAGTTGCACCTGGGGATTAATCTCCAGCATCACCCCGTGCATCATCCCCAGGTAGGGGTCGCGGGTGCCGAAATCAGTGGTAACGGTAATGACTGCTTTTTGCTTTTTCTCCATAGCTACTCCCTCTCTCCTGAGACTTGACCCGGTGCAACAGCGGGTGAAAGTGCTTCTGCTGCTTCCTTGGCTTTGAGCCAGGCCTGTCTAGCCCTAACTTTTGCCTCTTGCAGCAGGTGGGGAAAGCGCAGGCTGAGGTATTCCTGGATTAACTCACGGGCCAGGGGGGCGCAGGCCGAACCCCCGTGCCCGCCGTGTTCCACCAGGATGGCCAGGGCAATTTGGGGCTTGCCGTATCCAGGGGCATAGGCCACAAACCAGGCGTGATCCCTGAACTCTTCCGGCAAATCCTCCTCCTCTATTTTTTCCTCATCATCCGGGCGTTTGGCCACCACCTGGGCGGTGCCGGTCTTTCCAGAAACAGCCAGGCCGGGAATTCTGGCCCGGCGGCCGGTGCCCCGCTCACTGTTTACCACCCCGCGCATCCCCCGGCGCAGAATTTGCCAGTGCTCCGGCTTAAGATTAATTTTGCCCAGCACCTCGGGATGGAACACCCGCTCCACCTGCCCGCCGGCGCTGACAATCTGCTTTACCAGGTGCGGGCGATATAGGGTACCCCCATTAGCGGCCACAGCTACCAGGTTAGCCAGTTGCAGGGGGGTTACCCCCAAATAACCCTGACCGATGGCAAGGGAAATCGTCTCCCCCGGCAGCCAGATGCTGCCATAGACCCGTTTCTTCCATTGCCGGCTGGGAACCAAGCCGCGCTTTTCGTTGAGCAAGTCTATTCCGCTCGGCCGCCCCAGACCGAATTTTCTGGCGTAAGAAGCAATCCTTTCAATCCCCAGTTCCCGCCCCAGGTTGTAAAAGAAGACATTACAGGACTGGCTAAAGGCCTGGACAATGCCCAGCTCGCCGTGCCCGCCCTCGCGCCAACAGTCGTAGCTCCATTTCCCCAGATTAAAGCTGCCCAGACAAAGATGCCGGGTCTGAAGGTCAACAACCCCCTGATCCAGGGCCGCCGCAGTGATTAGAATTTTGAAGACCGAGCCCGGCGGGTACTGGCTCTGAATAACCCGGTTGTGCAAGGGGTGATCGGGGTGCTCAACAATCTCTTGCCACTGCTCCTGGGATATACCGGCGGCCAGCAGATTGGGGTCAAAGCTGGGGCTGCTCACCATAGCCAGCACCTCGCCGTTGTTGGGGTCCAGGGCCACCAATGCCCCGGTTTTACCCTCCATCAGGCTTTCCGCCTTGCGCTGCAACTGCAAATCCAGGGTCAGGGCAAGATTAAGCCCGGGTACGGACTGGCGCTGGCCGAGCACCTGCAACTCCCGGCCTTCGGCGTTTACCTCCACCTGTTTCCCCCCGTCCTCCCCCGTCAGGTAAGAACCAAAACTCTTTTCCAAGCCGTACTGGCCGATCAGGTCTCCCTGGCGCACCCCCTGATAGAGGGGTTTCTTTAACTGAGACTCGGTAATTTCCCCCGGATAGCCCAAAAGATGAGCCGCCAGCGCCCCAAAATGGTAATTGCGCACCGGCTCCACCACCACCGTAATGCCGGGCAGGTCAAGCTGGTGTTCCTCCAGCAGGGCTACCTGGATGGGGGTAAGATGGCGGCTCAACAGAAGCGGGCGGAAGGGGAGGAGTTTGGGCCTGGCTTTAGCGATTTTCCCCTCGAATTGCTCAAGCGGTACATCCAACAAGCGGCTTAAAGTTGTCAGGCTTTTTTTCAAGTGCTTGCCGGCATCCTCCAGAATCAAGGCGGCGTGAAAACCCGGGCGGTTGGAAACCAAAATGGTGCCGTGGCGGTCACTGAGCAGGCCGCGGGAGGATTTAATCCGCTTTAGACGGATGCGGTTGTTGAGAGATAAATCAGCAAAGCCTTGCTGCTGGCTGATTTGCAAGCGCCAGAGCCGGCCCAGCAAAATCAGCCAGGCCAACCCGCAAAGCAGGATTAAGACCAGCAGCCGCCGGCGCAGATGATCGCTGGGAACACGCTGTGAGCGAATATAGGGCATAAGAATTGAAGTTCCCTCTCCCCTTGTGGGAGAGGGGTAGGGTGAGGGGGCGTAATAATGAAGGAAAGCTCTCCCTCACCTCAATCCTCTCCCCGCTGGGGAGAGGAAGCTATAGTCAATGGTCAGGTTCTTACCCAGCGCCGCTGTCCCTGGCGCAGTAACCAGAAAAAGGGTGGGGCCAGCAGAGTGGTCAGCAGGGCCTGGGGCAAAATCACCTCGGAAAACGCCCCTACCCCCAGGTGAACGGCACCAAAGAAGTTAAGCACAGAAAGCCGCAGACTTGCTTCAATCAAGCTGACAATCAGCACCAGGAGAGCCTGAACCAAGGGGTTGTCCAGCACGACTTTGTTTCCCAGCAAGGAAACCCCATACCCGCTGAGGGTTTTACTTAAAGTAGCATTTCCCAGAGGCCCCCCGCTGAGAAGATCCTCCAGTAGACCTCCGGAAAATCCGCTCCAGGCGCTGGAGGAAGCGGGAACAAATAAATTCAAATAAATAATCAGGAGCAGGAAAAAATCCGGCTTGACCCCATGCCAAACAAAAGGGTTATAGGGAGTGGTTTGCAACAGGAACACCCCCAAAAAAAGCCCTACTAAGTACAGATAACGCATCTTATTGCTCTTTCCCGGTAGGTGGTAGGTGGAATATGGGGAAACCCCTACCTACTATCTACCATCTTTAAGCACCAGAACCTCTTCCAGGCGGGATAAATCCGCAGCGGGAGCGACCTCCACCGTTTGAAACAAACCATGGTCTTGCTTTTGCACCGCTATCACTTCCCCTACCTTCAGTCCCTTGGGAAATACCCCTCCCAAGCCGGAGCTGATTGCTACGTCCCCCACCTGGACATCCGCCAGACGGGAGAGGTAATCAATATGCAGGGTGGCTTTGCCTTCACCGCCCATAATTCCCTCGGCCCGGGTGCGCTGAATCAGTACCGCCACCCGGCTGGCATGGTCAGTAATCAAAAGCACCTTGGCCGCCTGCCCACTCAATTCCATTACATGCCCCACCAGCCCGGCATGGGTAACCACCGTCGCCTGGCGGGTCACCCCGGCGTCAAAGCCCTTGTTAATAAGCACGGTTTTGAACCAGTTGGTGGGGTCTCTGCTTACCACTTGGGCCGGGAGGGTGCTCAAGGGGGTTTTTGCCTCAAAGCCCAGCAATTGAGGCGGTTATTTTCCAGGGTTAACTCCAGCAAGCGGGTACCACCCTGCTTCAACTCGCCAATTTCCCTGCGCAAGTGCCGGTTTTCCTGCCCGACATCAATCAGGTAAAGGTAATCCGCCCAGATGGAGTGAACCCCTTGAGCAACACTTCTGATAAACTGATGCCCACCACCGGCCAGAGAGAGCAACCCCCGCGAAAGGGGATTATCCCGGCTGCCGGCGGGCAAAAATAACAGGCCCAGACTTAAAATAAGTAAGCCAATCAATAGTCTTGAACCGGACTGGCGAATGATTTTTTTTGGCATGACAATCTTTCAAGAGTAGGTTGGGTTGAATGAAATGAAACCCAACAAGAAATAACCCTCTGGTAGTTGTTGGGTTTCGTGTCTCAACCCAACCTACCCTCTAGCGCTTTCTCACATACCCCCGGTACTCTCCATCCTCTTCTTCTATTCCCAGAAACGTATGTCCGCTGCTTTTGCACCAGGCGGGTAAATCCTTCCTTATCCCCTCGTCGTCAGAGATGACTTCCAGCACTTGCCCTGCCTGCATGTTTTGAATGGCTTTGGCTGTTCTGATTATGGGTATCGGGCAATAAAGCCCCAGGGTATCAATACTCAGGTCAGTTTTCATTTGTTCCTATCCCTTCCTAGCGGGGACATCCGGCGCAAACGCTCCACAATCGGGGGTAAGACCTGGAGCAGATAATCCACTTCCTCTTTGGTGTTATCCTTACCCAGGCTGAGCAGCAGCGAGCCGCGGGCAACCCCGGCCTCAATGCCCATGGCTTCCAGGACATAAGAGCCTTTCAGGGCCTGGGAAATGCAGGCCGAGCCGCTGGCGGCGGCAATCCCTTCCATGTCCAGCAAAAGCAGTATTCCCTCACCCTCAATATACTTCACACAGATATTGAGGTGGCCGGGCAGGCGCAAATCGGGATGACCGGTAAAAATAATATCCTCTATCCTTTCGGCCAAGCCTGAGCGCAGGTATTCTGCCAACCGGCGGGTATGCTTGCTCCACTCCTCCTGATGGGCCTTGGCCAGTTGGGCGGCCTTCCCCAGGCCTACAATCGCCGCTGCATCCGGGGTGCCGGCCCGCCGGCCCTCTTCCTGGAGGCCACCTTCAATCAGGGGCAGGATTCTTACCCCTTGTCGCACATAGAGGGCGCCGCTCCCCTTGGGGCCGTAAAACTGGTGCCCGGCCAGGCTGAGCAAGTCCACCTGCAGCCGCTCTACGTCCAACGGCAGTTTGCCCGCCGTCTGCACCGCATCGCTGTGCAAAAGCACTCCCCTGGCGCGGGTGATTGCCCCGATTTCCCGGATTGGCTCTACCGTCCCCACCTCGTTATTGGCGTGCATAATGGAGACCAGAATGGTATCCGGCTCAATCGCTTTTTCCACATCTTTGGGGCAGACCAAGCCATATTTGTCCACCGGCAGATAAGTCACCCGGAAGCCATTTCTGCTCAGGCTTTTTAAGGGATGAAGCACCGAGTAATGCTCAATAGCGGAGGTAATTATATGCTTGCCTTTTTTCTGGTTAGCCCGGGCCGCTCCCTTGAGGGCCAGGTTATTGGCCTCGCTGCCATTGGCGGTAAAAATCAGCTCCTCTGCCTGGCAGCCAAGCAAGGCGGCCACATCTCCCCGCGCCCCCTCAAGCGCCTGCTTTACAATCTGGCCGCCCTGGTGCAGGCTGGCGGGGTTGCCGAAGTGTTTTCCCAGATAGGGCTGCATCGCCTCAAGTACCTCTTCGTGGGGACGGGTAGTGGCTACGTGGTCAAAATAGATATTGGGCATGGTTTGGGTTTCTCCTGAGATTTATCTGTCATTGCGAGCGTAGCGAAGCAATCTTAAGACATAGGTTGCTTCGTCGGCTGCGCCTCCTCGCAATGACATCTTCAAGGGTAGCAAGGATTTTCAATTGTAGCATAGGATTTTCCTTGACAAAAGAAGTTTTTGCTTATATAGTGTGTGTTTCTTAGGGTCTGATTTTCAAGGGGTAACTATATAATGAAGACTAAGGCAGTTAAGGCCAGCGAGATTACCCGCCAATGGCACCTGGTGGATGCCAGG
>QIFF01000112.1 GCA_003230635.1 bacterium
CTGGCACCAAATCGGCAGACAAGAGTGTTTGCGGCTAAGATCCTCCGGAACCATAATCAACAACTTCTCATCCAAGCGGGCTAAATGTTCTTCGCCCAAGACGGGGACATCCCACAATTCCCCTACCAACTTGTTAATCTCAGTTTCACTTACCCAGCCCATACGGGCTATAATCTCCTCCAGGGCATCTCCCTTGCGTTTTTGGATTTGCAGAGCCAATTCCGCCTGGGTCGGGGACAGCAATTTGCGCTTGAGCAATAGGGAAAATAAAGAATTTTGGGCTTCGCCGGAAAGCAGTGCACTCAAGATTGTATCTCCTTTCTCAATTGGCAATTCTCAATCAACATCAAGATGTCCCTCTACCTGCTTGACTCTTTGTTTATGCTCGGATTGGGCATATTCTATAAATTTCAGGTAGTGTCCCAGTGCTCGTCTGTTATCGCCCTTTTTCTCCAGCAACACGGCCAGATTATAGTGGGCCTCGGCATAGTAAGGATTGGCGGCTAAAGCCTGTTTGAAGCTTTTGGCTGCCGCTTTCAAGCGGCTTTGTCGGGTGTAAACCACCCCCAGGTTGTTGTAAGCCTCTAGCTGTTTTGGCTCTTCCTGGAGAGCCTTTTCATAAGCCTGAACAGCCTGCTCCAGTGCCCCGGTCTGATAAAATTGTTGCCCTGCCTGAATGGGAGACAGCGGTTTTTTGCTTTTGGCCAGCATGGCAGGAGTCACTCGTGGCGGCTTAATCCTTTCAGTCTTTGGAACCGTAATCCCAACATCAACCGCTGGAACAGAAGGCTCACTGCCCCGACTCTTGGCAACTTCCTCTTTTTTAGCCGCCAAGATGGGTTTGAAAACTTCTTTTGGGAACTGCTTAGCTGCTGGTGTAGCCACAGAGGGCTTGGCAGCAGTCTGTTCAGGGGGCAGAAGGATATAAGGTTTTGTCTCCTCTGGAAGAGGGGATTTCCTGCTGCTAATGAAGGCAAAGAGGGCCATGCTGCCCAGGAGGACTAACAAGATACTCCCCCCCTTCAGCAAGCTGCCTTTGACCCGGTACCATTTTTCTTGCTGCTGGTGCTGAATTTCCTCTTCCAGGGGCAAGCTCTCTTCCGCCTCTATGGCAGGAGGGACTTCGGCCTGGGTTTGTTCCACCCGTTTTAGTTGATCGTAAACTACACTCACTTGGCCCTTCCCCTTTCAATCGTCAATTATATAAACTCCCTACCAAGCGTGGGTGTCATCGGTTGGTTTATGATTTTATAAAGCACCAGCTTAGTTTGTGGGTCTATGACCGCCTTGGCGGACAGAGAGTGATCCCTTTGAAAATTCATCAGGGCCCGGCGCACCTGTTGCTTATTTGTCTTCTTTTTCCCCAAGTATCCTAGCTGCTGCAAACGCTTAGCCAGACGCCTCAACTCCAGGCTACTTTTGTCCAGAGCGATTTCGCCTGCCCTGAAGTCGTCTGTATTTTTCCAAAATATGAGCGCCCTCCCCCGCCAGGAATCCAGTTTTTGGAGCGGGTAAGTCGCATCCTGAGAATGGATTTGTTCCCCTGACAATTTAGATAAGAGCAAAGCAGAGGGGAGGGAACCCTTTCCCTGCCTTCCAGGAAAAATGACGCAGGGCAGATTAAGGTTTAGCAACTGCTTAAAGTTGGTCTGCAAAAGGGCTGCTTCCAGGCCGTATTCTCGGGCAACAGACTGGTAGTCCAGCCTGTTCCCTTTTACCGGCCAGCCGGCTGATTCATCAGAGCCAAGCTCATACCCCCAGCGCCTGAGTAAATTTACCAGGGCAATTGCCTCAGGCTGTAGGCGCACCGCTTGAGCTTTGGAGAGATTCCCCAACCTCTTAAGGGTTTTCGCTTTCGGCAACTGGACAGGAGGCCGGGCCGGACTGGTTTTTGCCACTTCCCGCCTGGGCTTAGCCGCAGGGGTCAGACTAACAGTCTTCTTTGGGGAGTACCAATTTAAAGCCAGCAGGAAAAGGATACTCGCAAAAGCAAAACCGCCGGCCAGACGCCAGGGAGAAAGAAGGGCCGGCACCCGGTGTTCGTGCCAGCGTTTCTGGGTGCTCTTTAAGGCCTTGGCAACCATTTTGCCGTCAATCTTGGTTTGCTTGCAGGAGGCCCCAACAACAAGGGTTTTGTCACAAACCATGTTAATCAAGCGCGGAACACCCCGCGAGAAACGATAGATTTTGTTAAGCGCGGCGCGAGTAAATTTTATCTTCTCTGTTCCCGCAGTTTTCAAACGGTGATAAATGTATTGTTCCAGTTCTTTTTTGTTAAAGGGTGTAAGCTGGTAACGCAGGGCAATCCGCTGATCCAGTGCTTTCAGCTCCGGGCTGTGCAAGCGGGTCTCCAGTTCCAATTGGCCGACCAGAACAATCTGGATCAGTTTCTTCTTCTCGGTCTCCAGGTTGGAGAGAAAGCGAATGGCTCCAAACAGTTCCCTGCTTAGCTCCTGGGCCTCGTCAATAATCACCACTACCCTGGAATCATGGGCACACTCCTCAGCCAGAAAACTGCTTAAATTCTGGACTAACTCCTGGCGATTATCATTCTTAGCGGGCAGGCCCAGATCGCCCATCAGGCTCTCCAGAAACTCCATCTCGGTAGGCGGGGGATTTAAGATGTAGGCGGTTTTGGCGCTGCCTTTCAGGGCGGCCAGAATGCGGCGGCAGAGGAGGGTCTTGCCGCAGCCGACCTCTCCCACTACTTCAATTAATCCCTCGCAATTCTTAATCCCATACATCAAATACTTAAAGGCGTTCTTGTGCTGCTGACTGGGAAAAAGAAAATGCGGGTCAGGATTTAAGCTGAACGGGTTTTCCTTTAAGTGATAAAAGGTCTTGTACATGACATTGCCCTTTTAGGTTCCTGCTTCAGAAGAAGCCGAGACATCAACGGCTTGCTGCCTCTCTTCCAAGATAGTGGGGGTAATGAAGATTAAGAGCTCCTTTTTCTCATCGCTCTTGGTTTGATAGCTAAACAACCAGCCCAATAAGGGGATATCCCTAAGCCAGGGAATTCCCCCCTCAACATGGCTGGCATCCTCTTCAATCAAACCCCCAATAACCACTGTTTCTCCGCTACCCACCAAAACCTTGGTATTCAGGATATTGGTCTTGATCTCCGGTGGAACGTCGGTGTTAGTTCTTGTAAGTGCAGTGCCCTTCTCTACTTTTACATCCATGAAGATGCGCTCTCCAATAACATGGGGGGTAACCTCAAGGGTGATTTTCACATCTTCGGATTCGTAGCTGCTAGTAGTAGTCCCATCCGTCCCTCTAGTGGTTACCAGGTACCATATCTTATGCTTGCTCTCCATCTTAGCAGACTGGTTATCCTGGGTAATTACCTTGGGACTGGCCAATACTTTACCCTTGCTTTCACTTTCCATGGCGGAAAGCTGCATCTCCAATATATCGCTGCCAAGCTTGCCGATCAAAAGGTTGATTGACCCCCCCACACCACTAGAGAGAATATTGGCTGCCGGCAGGTTAACCGCATAATTGGTGGCGCTGGCGGTTGAGGTATTATAGGTATCGTCGCTGCCAGGCTTGCCGGTGCGGCTGGCAGTTTTCCAGCCGGCCTTCTCGTTGGTTCCCCCCTCGACTGTAAAATCGCCTTGCCTACGTGTACGTACCCCCCCCCATTGGATTCCCAACTCGCGGGCGAAATTGTCAGTAGCGGAAATAATTTTGGAGGTAATGGCAATCTGTTTTGAGGGCTTATCCAGCTTGGCCACCATGGCTTTGATTTTGGAGACACTTTCCGGCAAATCGGTTACCATCAGGGTATTGCTACGTTTGATGATGCTTAAATTGGCCGCCTTATCTGTGCTGAGCAGCTTTCTCAACTCTTCAGCCAGTTCGGTCAAATCCTTGCTGTTTTCGGAATCAAAGGCGTATTTGACCTGGATGTGCCTGGTAATCGGTTCGGTTACGGCCTTGACTTCTTTCCTGGAATCCCCTATAGACTTAATTGTATCCACCCGCAGGATCCTTCCCTCCTGAACATACCCCAGGCCGGCGTCTTTGAGAATCGCAAGAAAGACCTCTCTCACCGGCACCTCATGGAAACTGGCGGTTATCTTCCCTGTTACCCGCTCACTAACCAACAGGTTCACCTTATAGGGCAACGCCAGGCTGCGCAGGACGTTTTGGACATCAGCCGCCCGAAACTCCAGGGAGCAGGGCTCATCCGGGAATAGGGTCAACTCCCCCTCCAGGCCGCCGCCCTGGGCACCTGCAACTGTCGGCAGCAACAGGCCGCTTATCAGGATTAAAACCATCAGACCTTTTTTATGGAACATCGGGTTTCCCCCCTTTCAATTGTCAATCACTTCAACAGCAGCAGACAGCTTGCTCGAACCCACAGGTTGGCTGGCTTCTTTATCCTTTGTTTGTGTAGGCGAAGGTCTGCTTTTGGGTTCAACACTGCCGGGCAATGTCAGGAAGTATTTTTGCTTTCCCTGTTTCAGGGTGACTTTACCTTTTTCTATTTTTACCAACTGTTTCTCCCCCAGCCAATCCCCTTCTTCCAACACATGATCGGGAGCAATCAGAACCATCTGCTTGCCGCCCAGTTTAACGACCCCTTGCAGGGTATATTTCCCCACCAGGTCAATTGGAGGCAAGACGTTGGGCTTTTTAGGTTGCTTGGTTTTTTTGGCTAGCTTTTTCTTAACCGGCACCGGCTTTTTGGGTACGAATTTTTTAAACGGATCACTCAATTTGCCGGCCAGTTTTATCTTCTGCCCCGGCTGCCAGGGGGGATCCAAAAGCAGTGAGGCCACCGCCGTGGTTCCCCGGTAATTAGAAGGGTTGTCTAAGCCTAACTGAGACAGGAAGCTCTCCTTAATCTGGAGACAACTTAGCCAGAAGTTTACCCGGTGGCGCCCTGCTTTGCCCAGGTTAGGTGTGATTTGTAACTGGCTGACCGTAAAACCGCGTTTTGTTTCCAATATATCCAGCAGGTTTATTAGGTCTGGAAAACTCGTTTCCAAACTTAACTGACGGGAAAAACGGATATGGTTTTTTTTGTCCTTCCGCTTCAGCGGACCTATCATAAGGAAAGTAGGGGGAAAATTTGTCCCCAGTTGTTCTTCAATATCTTCCATGAACCACAGGTCTCCTTTCTTCGTAGCCAGCAGCTTTAAAACCTCTCCCTCTTCCTCGTTTTTAGCGGGTACTACCATCAGCTTGGCCTGTTTTTTCTGCAACTCTTTGATTTCACGCATATTAGCTGCATGCCGCTCAAGGCGAACAGCCTGCCGGGAATACAAGTAATACCCCGTCCCAAGACCAAAGCTCAACAAAGTTAAGAAAATCAGCCAACCGGCTTTGACCGGACGCATATCAATCACTTTCCTTCCAGTACCACCTCAAAATTCACCAGTTCTCCCTTACCCTGGGGCAAGGTGTTAACATGCCAATCCTTCAGACTAAACGTCTTGTGCCAAGCAGCATCAGCCACCAGATTGTTAATGAAGTCAGCAACCAGGCGCAGGGGCTTATCCTGCGCACTGCTACTGAAACTGCTCCCCTGGAACACTACCCTGACCGGGTCGCTCCCATCTTTCACCTGCAGAGAGGTAAGCCACAGCTTATCCAGCATGTTGCGCTGAACACCCAGCAACCTATTGCGCCATCTCATATTGATCTTTTTCAGCTCCCTTAGCTGTCCCAGTCGGCTGTTTCTCGCCTGGGCACGAGCCTGCTGCTGCTTAATCTTGCCCCTTAGGGCGTCCACCTGCTGCTGAAGCTGGGTAATTCCCTGGGCCTTTGCCCGCAGTTCCTGTTCGCGGGACAGATATACCTGAGAGCGAAAAATCAAAGCCCCCACCAGCAGCAAAACAAAGCTAATAGTAAGCATAGTAGCACTGGTGCTCACTTTGCGGTACAACTGCTTGGCAAATCGCAGGTAGAAAGCCTTCAACTTCCTGATAGCTGCTAACCAGCCCTTTACAGGAACTAGGTTCTTCCCCGGTTTCAAAAAATCAATTCTGAAAGAAGCTTGTTCCATTTTCTCAAACCTTCCAGCGCCTGGCCAAACCTACGGCAATCGCCAATTGCGGGGCTAAAGCGGAAACCTTCTCCAAATCAAAGTACTTTTGGTCGATCGTGATCTCCTGGAATGGGTTAAGCATTTCCGTACTAATGCCTGTCTTTTTCACTAGATACGGGCTTAGTCCGGGCAGACTGGCCCCACCGCCGGTTAAGACCATGCGGTCAAAGTGATTAATCCCGGTTTGCTTATTGTAATAAACCAGGGCCTGGCGGATTTCCTTTACCAACAGGTCATAACTAGGTCATAACTTTTTTCCAGCGCTCTTTGGAAGGGAGCTTCCAGCTCATTTTTATTCAAAGCATAGTTTCCCAGTCCCCCCCCCCGCTTTAAATCCTCGGCAAGGGCATATTCCAATTGACACTGGGCCTGGATCTCACCAGTAAAACGCTCCCCCCCCACCGAGAGGGAAAGGGTAAAATAATAGCCGTTATGAGAAAGGATATTCAAGGTAGTGGCGGTTGCCCCCAAATCCAGGATTACCACTGTCTCATCGGCCTCCGGCTTCCTTTGGGCAAGAAAGGCGTTGATCAAAGCCAGGGGGTCGGCATCCACCATGGTTGGTTTTATCCCTACTCGCTCCAGCAGCTCCAAGTGCTGCTGGAGATGTTCCTTGGTAGCGGCTACCAGGAGAACCTCCAGCTTGTCAGCCTGCGAGGCCTGCTCCATAATCTGGGCATCCACTACCACTTCATCCGGCCTGAAGGGGATATACTTGCGCACCTCCCACTGGAGAGCGGAAAGCAACTTATCCCGGGCGGCCGCCGGATACTGGATCTGGCGAATTACCACCGAGGCCCTGTCCAGGGAAGTAGCCATCAGGCTCTGCTCCATCTCCAACACCCTTATAACCTTTAAAATTGCCGCAACCCTGGCCGTCTCATTTATTCCCTGCCTGCCCGGCTTTTGCCCCGGGGCAATTTCCACCACCGCCAAATGAACTAAGCTGATTTTATGCATCCCTTTATGCAGGCCCACCACTTTTATATTCCGACTTCCAATATCCAGACCCCAGAAACACTTTCCCCAGAGATGATGCGGATCAGCAGCCTGATAGAGCGTAACCGGCGGAGCATGCTCAGAGGGTTCTTGCCCCTCGGCCGGGTATTCAGTCAGGCTTTCCTCCTCAAGTAACTCCGCACTCTGCGCATTGGAGACAATCTCTTGCCCAGGCAAAACCTCATCTTCAGCCACAGTATTTCCCCCTTGTTAAACTAAACTACTCACTAGATTATGCAAGCTTTATACCGTGACTCCCCTCACCCTAACCCTCTCCCCAGAGGGGAGAGGATTGAGGTGAGGGGGGAAATGTTGATGTTTCAGCCTGTGCCCAGGCGCGAAACCAGGAAGGGGTGCGTTAGCTTTGAAGCTTTCGGCTTGAGGACAAGCCGAAAGACCTGAACAAAGGCACACAAAAGAAAAGGGCGGGTAAAATGAATTACCCGCCCTTGGTATTGTCCCTTTAATAAGGACTACTTGGTTTGGTTTAGCCCTGATTACGGTGTTACATCTATCAGCGCACCATAGCCGGTCCAGGTGACACCACCGCCGTCGCCGTCAATCACCGCCGTCATGTAGTCAGTACCGGCAGTAAAATCCGTTGTTTTTCCTCCATTGGCTCTCAGTGTGTTCGTAGCCTCGGCCCAATCATAGTTGAAATACACCCCGTCAGCGGCTATTTCGCCTACCCAGCCTATACCATCAGCTTTATCCCCGTCCAGCAGCATAAGACTCGCGCTGTAGTCAGTGGGATGAGCCTGCATATAGCCCTTGGCATATTGAACCAGCGCCTGCAAGTTGGTCGCTGCCTCTGCCGCTTTGGCGCTCTTCATGTACCTGGTGTACATCGGGACTGCCACCGCAGCCAGGATACCGATAATCACCACTACGATCAGCAGCTCAATCAGAGTAAAACCGCCTTCTTTCTTCAAGCGCACGTTTAACATATTTTTGTCACCTCCTTTATAATGGTTTTGAAGTTGAATTGGGACACCCAAATCCGCTTGGCGGGATCCCTGAGCCAAAAAAGCGAATACGGGCTGCCGTCATCAACCTCGCGTCAGACTAATTACAAAAAGTGCAAGTAGCATGCCATAGCCTTAAAAAGCCGCCTGAGATAGAATATCTAATTGATTTTTAAAGAAATCCCGCCAACAACAAGACCAAAGTTGACTTGTCATAGCTGGTATGGAAAGAGGATAAAAATTCGGGATTTTTTGCCTAATATGGATAAAATAGTGGTTTGTTTGTACAAATAACATATTGTTAACAACAAGTTATGTTGTTTAGGGGGTTAATCCCCCAATCGGCATTAAATCCCAGAGGATATTTAACCACAGAGGACACGGAGAAAAAAAATTAGTCGTCAGTCATCAGTCATCAGTTGATGTTTCGGCCTGTCTCCAGGCCGAAACCAGTAAGGGGTACATGTTACCCTTAAAGCTTTCGGCTTGAGACAAGCCGAAAGATCGAGCTTCCCTCTCCCCTTTGGGGAGAGGGCTAGGGTGAGGGGGAGTGGTTCGGGGGAACAGGAATGATTTTTCGGGCATTAGCCCCTGGTAAAGAAAGGCCTTCTTTAATTGACAGCAGGGTGATTTGGGGATATAGTCTGAAAAAAGACAAGTCGTCAATCCTGTCAAAAATATTGGTTACCCTTCATGAAACCAACCCCCAAAACCATTCTCTACCTGGCAGTCATCTTTGGCAGCTTATTAATCGCCAATGGTATTCACATCATCCCCGTTGCATTCTTCAAGGTTATCTTAGCCTGGCTGGCATTTCTTTTCATCCCCGGGGACTGCCTGTATTCGCTCTGCCTGGGGCAAAGGGCTGACATTGGCCCTGGGGAGAAATTTGCGATTGTATTCTGCCTGGGACTGGGGTTTATAAGCGTGCTGGGGCTGGCCGCCTATTTTCTCCATTTTAGCTGGTGGTTTCTGGAAATCATACTCCTTTGCTGCGGTCTGGGTTTGGTGGTTATTAGTAGGGTTGTTCAGGGCCGCCACCCTGACCCCCTCACCCCTCCCCTCTCCCCCCAGGGGAGAGGGGGAACGGCATCCCTCTCCTGGTCATGCAAAACAGACCGCACGGCCGTGATTATCTTCCTGGCAGCAGTGGCACTGGTTACTATCCTCAGTTTCTACTTAGGGGGTGCGGTGGCTTTTAAGCCGGTCAGCAGCTATTTTGCTGAAGTTCAAAAACTCCCCGCAGTGATTGTAGGCCACCGCACCGCCGATAGGATTGTCCATTGGGGAGCCATCAAGAGCTTGGTTGAGGGCAGGGAAATTTACAATCAATGGTCCACCTTGAACTACTCTTATAATATCTGGCACCTCTTTATAGCCCTGGTTTCCAAATTCGCCGGGGTCAGCTACCGCTGGGTCTGGTCATATTCCATTCTTTTCTGTGTCCCCCTCTCCCTCTCAGCCGTTTTCAGCCTGGGGAAAGTCCTCTTTAACAATGAAAGGCTGGCTCTGGTTTGCAGCTTCGTGCACCTTGTCAACACCACCCTTTTTAACAATTACTTCAGTGATGCGGGCTTGTGGAATTGGATTGGCTCCCCCAACCCCAGAGAGATTGGTTTCATTCTAATGACCATGATCAGCTTTTTTGTTCTCAAGTACATCCTCCGAGGAGAAAAAAGGTTCTTCTGGTTAGCTCTCTTCCTCGGCCCTGTCACCCTTTTTATTCATGACATAGATTTCCTCTTTGTGGTTATCTCATTGTTTTTGTTTGCCGTTTCCTTCCTGTTGTTCCACTGGCAGGATAAAGACGGGCTAAAGAGAATAATCAAACTTCTTGCGCTGTTACTATTGGCCGGCATACCCTTGATACTTGCAAAGTCTCCCTCGGCAGTTGCACTTTCCAATCCCCTGGCGGTAAACCCTGGGCTGGCAACCCCCGTAATCTCCGGCGGCGGGGAAATTATGGGGGTAAAAGCCGGCCAGTTGGGAATTCCCCCCACCCCGATCATATTCTTATCCTTCCTCTTAATTCCCTTTTTATTTCCCCGCCTGAGAGAGGATAAAGCCGTTCTCTTCTTGGTTGCCACTACGGTTCTTCCCCCGCTTATTGCCTATAATCCGATAATTCCTTCACTTATCAGCAAATCTTTGGCCGCTTTAAACATCAAGGTTCCCGTGGAGATAATAGCCCTGGTGACCGGGCTGCGCACGGCCTGCCTTTTCCCGGCCGTCTATATCTGTGCCTATGGCTTCTACCGGGGAATGGGCTTCATCTGTAGTAGGGTGGGCTGTGCCCACCTCCCGCCTGGTGGGCACAGCCCACCCTACCTCGTAAGTCTGGCTTTGGGAATAATAGTTGCCTGGTTGGCCGCCAGCCAGTTTATCCCCCTCAAGTTTCTGCCTAAAATCAACTGGCCCTTTTATCCCCCCTGGGCTATGTTTTTACTGGTAATAACAAATTTCCTTCTGTTAATCAGCGAGCGAATTTTTTATTTCCCCAGCCGGTTGTTACGCAGGCTAAAACCTGCGGCTGCCACCAACCCCTTAATTCCGACTTTGATATTCAGCCTGGCCGCTCTTACCCTGGCCATTCCGGCGGAATTGAAATTTTTCACCTCTCCTGCCCGTTTTCAAACCATAAACCAACTGGCCGAAGGCACAGCGGGATTTAAGTTTTTAAGTGAAAACATTCCCCAAGAGGCGCTTGTGCTGAGCGATCCAATAACCAGCTTTTATCTACCCGCCTACAGCGGACACAACCCGACAGGGTTTGCTGCTCTTCAGGCAAGGAAAAAGGGACAAGCATCTCCACTCGACGCTTTAAATCCCAACTTATCAGCTAAAATGAGACTGGCTATGTTGAAAAAGGACCGGATAGAATATCTTTACCTGGACTGGAGAATCATCCATAAGAAACTAAAAACAGAGCTGGCCGCCCTTCCCCAGCATTACCGGCTGATTTATCAGGATAAGAATACGGGAATATACGAGGTGGGCTATTGAAGCTAATTCCCTCTCCCCTTAGGGGAGAGGGCTAGGGTGAGGGGGAAACTGACCGTCTAAAGAAATCTACCGTCTCTTTCAAGCCGTCTTCCAGGCAAATCCTGGGCTGCCAGCCCAGGATTTGCCTGGCCTGCCGGGGGTCAATCACGCTGCGCTTTTGTTCCCCGGGCTTGGCGGGGGCATAAGTTTGCGGGCAATCACTTGCGCTAAAGCATCTTAGGAACTGAAAAATTTGGTTGACACTGGTCTCACGCCCGGTGCCGATATTCAGCGCCCCGTTGTAATCAGAACTCAGGGCAGCCAGGTTAGCCCGCACCACATCCCCAACATAGACATAATCCCTGGTCTGTTCTCCATCCCCGAAAATCAGGGGATTAATTCCCGTTAACATCCTTTGGCTGAAGATAGCTACCACCCCGGCCTCGCCATGAGGATTCTGGCGCGGGCCATAGACGTTGGCATAGCGCAAGGCCAGATATGAAAGTCCGTGACTGAGATGATAAAAGTAGAGGTATTTTTCCACCGCCAGCTTGGCAATGCCATACGGGCTTACTGGATTACAAGGGTGATCTTCTGAAGCGGGAAAGGCTTCCTGCTCGCCGTAAATCGCCCCGCCGGTAGAGGCAAAAATGAGCCTTTTGACCTTATAAGCGATGGCCAGTTGGAGCAGGTTAAGGGAACCCAGGATGTTGATGCGGGCGTCATTAAGGGGATTGGCTACTGATTGGCGCACATCAATCTGCGCTGCTTGATGGCTGATATAATCGGGTTTCTCCTGTTCAAAAACAGCTTTGAGCTTGGGGGAACCAATATCCAGCCGGTAAAACCTGGCCGCTGGGTTGACATACTCACGGCGACCGCTGGAGAGGTCATCAACCACTGCCACTTCATATCCCGCCTCAATAGCGGCGTCCACGATTTGGGAGCCGATAAAACCAGCCCCGCCGGTTACCAGAAGTTTCATAAAACCTCGTTAATTGAAATTTGAAAAGATTTGGTTTGCAACATCAATTATCAATCATCTTCCAACACTATAGTAGCGAAACCCC
>QIFF01000372.1 GCA_003230635.1 bacterium
GCGTTGACGCCCTGTGGCTAATTACTGACAGCATTATTGTTAATCAAGACTCGTTGCATTATATATTGCTGTTGACGCTGGAGAACAAAATCCCCTTTATGGCCTACAGTAAAAGCTTTGTCAAAGCTGGTGCTTTGCTCTCGCCGGTGGTGAATTACACCGGAATCGGCCGGCAAGCCGGCAAACTAGCCCAGCAATTTTTAAAGGGGAAGGATCTGCCGGCTACCATCCTTGCCCCAGCAAGGGTAGAATGGGCATTAAACCTGCATATAGCTCAAAACATGGGGTTGCAGATTCCAGCCCAGGTGCTGGCCTCATTCAAATATGTATATAAATAAAACCATGCTGGAAAAAATAAAAAAGGGAATACCGGCACTTGGATTACAGGCCAAATTCCTAGCCTATATTATTGGTGGAATCATTGTAACGGTTAGTCTGTTATCTGGATACCACGTCTATGAATCCCAAAAAATTCTGAGCCAGGAAATGGAAAAAAGAGGGGTGGCCATCGCTCAAAACCTAGCCTATAATAGTAAATACGGGGTTATGATCAATAACAGGGATATTCTCAAGCAACTGCTGGTCGGTATTGTCCAAGAGGAAGACGTACACTCGGCAGCAATTTACAATCTTAAGGGAAAATGCCTGGTCAAAAGCTATAAGGGCGGGAAGGCTCTGGCACTTTTGAAACCCTTGGAAATCAAGAAAACAGACTTTGATGATGGGTGTTACATTGGCTATGCCCAGGACAAAATCCCCCCTTTACTCTATATCATACTGCCCATTATAAGAAAAAAATTGATAGGAACAAGCTCCAGGTGGAGTTCCGAAGATGAACTGTTGGATTTGGAAGTAGAGACTGCACCGGTTCAAAGCAAGGGAAATCTTATAGGCTATACCCAGATAACCATGTCCCTGGAGAAACTAATTTCTGAAAAACAAGCCATCCTCCGTGTTGATTTTTTAATTATCCTGCTGGTTATAACAGTTGGGTCAATCCTTTCCTTTGTCTTTGTCCGGCGGATGCTCAAACCCATTAAAGTTATGACCCATACTACAATGGAAATCGCCCAGGGGAACTTAAGCTTGAGAGTAAGTAAATACTCCCAGGATGAAATCGGCATACTGGGGGATTGTTTCAACCACATGGTAGATTCACTGGAAAAACGAACCCTTGAACTGGAGCGGAGCAATCAGGAGTTGCGCCAGTTTGCTTATGTCGCCTCGCATGACCTGCAAGAGCCTCTGCGTAAGGTGAGGAATTACACCGAGATGCTGGCCCGGCGCTACGAAGGCCGGCTGGACGCAAAAGCCGATAAATTTATTTACTATATCGTGGACGGAGCCACCAGAATGCAAGGGCTCATTAACGACCTCCTAACCTTCTCGCGGATACGAAAAAGGGGCATCTCCTTGGAAACCACTAACATCGCCGAGGTAATGGAGCAGGTGCTTGCAGACCTTGAGACAGCCATTCAGGAAAGCAAGGCGGTGGTTACTTACGATACCCTGCCAACCATTAGAGCCAATTTCTCACAAATGGCCCAATTATTACAGAATCTTGTTGCCAACGCCCTCAAGTTCCGCAGCCAAGAGCCACCCCACATCCACCTTTCAGCCAAGCAAAGGGGAAACGAGTGGCTTTTTTCGCTCCGGGATAACGGAATAGGAATTGAGCCCCAATACGCCGAGCGTATTTTTGTCATTTTTCAGCGCCTGCACAGCAGAGAAGAGTATCCCGGTACCGGCATCGGCCTGGCAATTTGCAAAAAGATTGTGGAGGAACACGGGGGGCACATCTGGGTAAAGTCCCAGCTCGGAGGGGGGGCAACGTTTCATTTTACTATTCCAATGGAGGAAACATGAAACCACAGAGGAAAATTAGTCGTCAGTCATCAGTCTAGGAGTAATCTTTCTTTGACTGACGACTGCTGACTGTTGACTGTTTTACTTCTATGTTAATTTTTGACAATTGAAAAAGGGAGGAGACTATGATCGCTAGATCTATTGAAGTCCTGTTAGTGGAAGATGACCCGGCTGATGTTGAGCTGACGGAAGAATGTTTGAAGGAAGCAAAGGTAGTGCTCAACCTGAATGTGGTAAATGACGGGGCCAAAGCAATAGCCTACCTCCACCAAGAAGGGCAGTACGCCAAGGCAGTGCGGCCCGACCTGATTCTGCTGGATCTGAACCTGCCCAAGAAAGATGGCCGTGAGGTACTTGCCGAAATAAAAAACCATGAAACCCTGAAAAGCATCCCGGTGGTGGTTCTAACCACCTCAAGAGCCGAGGAGGACATTGTTAAGAGCTACGGTCTTGGCGCCAATTGTTATATCAGCAAACCGGTCGGCCTGGACCAGTTCGCCAGGGTAGTGAGGTCCATAGAAGATTTCTGGTTTACCGTTGTAAAACTACCGCCACGGGAAGGAAAGTAAACACTCATGAAGGAAAAGTTAAGCGCTAATAAACACCGTACATCCTCACTTACAAGGGTTTTGTTGATTGAGGACGACCCTGGAGACGCTGATCTTATCCAGGAAATTCTGTCCGAAGACAAAAATTGCCCTTTTGACTTGGAGTGCACCGACCGACTCTTGCCGGGGCTGAAACGCCTGGCTGAGGGAGGGGCCGATGTGGTACTCTTGGATCTTTCCCTGCCGGACAGCCAAGGACTGGAGACATTCGCCAGGGTACATGCGCAAGCGCCTGAAGTACCAATTGTGGTACTGACCGGCCTCAACGACGAGATGCCCGCCATCAAGGCGGTGCAGGACGGCGCCCAGGACTATCTGATCAAGGGGCAGGTGAACGGCACCTTGCTGCTGCGCACCCTGAACTATGCCATTGAGCGCCAGCAGTTGCGCTCACAACTGCGCGCCCTGTCGCTTACTGATGAGCTTACCGGCCTCTACAACCGGCGAGGATTCTTTAGCCTGGCCCAGCAGCAGTTAAAGCTGGCCAACCGGGAAAAGAGGGGCGCACTGGTGGTTTTTGTCGACCTGGACAACCTGAAGTGGATTAATGATACCCTGGGCCATCGGGCTGGCGACCAAGCCCTGGTGGAAACCGCTAAGATACTCAAAAATACCTTTCGTAACTCGGACATCATTGCCCGCCTTGGCGGGGACGAGTTTGCAATTATTGCCCTGGAAGGTTGCGAGGGAGAAGAGAGCAAGGACAGCGTTGAGATTTTCACCACTCGTTTAGAGAAGAACCTGGAGGGTTACAACGGCCGGGAAAACCGCCGCTACGAGCTGTCGCTAAGCGTGGGTATGGCGCGCTACAACCCTGGTTGCCCCTGTAGTGTTGATGATCTGCTGGCTCAGGCGGATAAATTGATGTACAAGCAGAAAAGATATAAGGAAGAGAAAAATGTATAATAGCCGGGTTCATGTTCTTTTGATTGAGGACGACCCTGGAGACGCCGAGTTCATTCAGGAGATACTGTTCGAAATCAACAATTGCTCCTTTGCGGTGGAGTGCCGCGAGCGTCTTTCAGCCGGCTTGGAGCGCTTGAGCGAAACAGGGATTAGCGTTATCCTCTTGGATCTCTCCCTGCCGGACAGCCAGGGGCTGGATACGCTGGTCAAGGTGCACGCCCAAACGCCAAGCGTGCCGATTATAGTGCTGACCGGAGCCGACGATGAAACCCTGGCCATAAAAGCGGTTCAGGCGGGGGCGCAGGATTATCTGGTCAAAGGACAGGTGGACAGCAACTTGCTGGTGCGCTCCATGCGCTATGCCATTGAGCGCAAGCGGGTGGAGGAAGAACTCAGGCAGAGTCTAGACAAGCTGCGCCGGGTAATGGGAGGGATTATCCAGGCCATGACCCTGACGGTGGAAAGTAGGGACCCTTATACCGCCGGGCATCAACGGCGGGTAGCCGATCTTGCCCGGGCCATAGCGGATGAAATGCAACTTCCCAAGGAACAGGCTTACGGAATCCGCATCGCCGGAGTTATTCATGATATCGGCAAAATCTCCATAGCAGCGGAAATTCTCAGCAAACCCGGGCGCTTAAGCAAGGCCCTCTTTGATCTAATTAAAACTCACCCCCAGGTCGGCTATGATATATTGAAAACAATAGAATTTCCCTGGCCGATCGCTAAAATCGTGCTTCAACATCAGGAGAGGCTGGACGGTTCCGGCTATCCCGCCGGTCTGTCGGGTGAAGATATTCTCCTGGAAGCAAGGGTTTTGGCGGTAGCCGATGTCGTTGAGGCGATGACCTTTCAACGCCCCTACCGACCGGCTCTGGGTATAGACAAGGCATTAGAGGAAATCTCCGAAAACAGGGGCATCCTTTATGACCCTGCGGTGGCGGATGCCTGCCTGAAGCTTTTCAAGAATAAAGGCTTTAGCTTTGAGTAGTTAAAGATAAACCACAGAGTGCACAGAGGATTTCTCTGTGTTCTCTGTGGTTAGGCTTTGAAGTGGAAGGGGGGAAAGCATATGCAAGGGAATCAGATTGCCCTCAGGGACGGTTTCTGTATGGAAACAGGCGCTGATTCATGTGAATTGGTAATTTTCGGTGCCTCCGGAGACTTGACTCGCCGCAAACTTATACCCGCTTTATTCAGCCTCTTTCAGAAGAAACTTCTGCCGGATAGTTTTTTTATTCTTGGCTGCGCCCGCAGCTCTATGACGGATGAAGCCTTCCAACGGAGGCTTCGCGATGCACTGGCAGACCACTCCAAAGATGCCCCTGCGGCAAAGCTGGATGCTTTTATCCGGCGTTGCAGCTACCTTGCCATAGATTACCATGATTCAAAATCATATACCGTATTGTCTGAACGGCTTAAGCAATTAGACAGAAATCATTCTGTTGAAGATAATCGCATTTTCTATCTGGCAACCCCTGCAAACCTATATTGTCCCATCGTTACCAACCTCGGCCAATGCGGTCTGACCAGGGAGTCGGAAGAGGACGAAACCGGTCATATTCGCGTGATTATAGAAAAACCCTTCGGCCGCGACCTGGAAAGCGCAAAATCTCTGGACAGATCACTCTGCCGGGTACTAACTGAGGATCAAATATACCGAATTGATCATTATCTGGGAAAAGAAACCGTCCAAAACATCTTGATGTTCAGGTTTGCCAACGCCATTTTTGAACCAATCTGGAACCGGCGTTACATAGACAACATCCAGATTACGGTGGCGGAAACCCTGGGGGTGGAACACCGAGCCGGATACTTTGAACAGGCCGGACTGCTGAGGGATATGTTCCAGAACCACATGCTCCAGATGCTGGCCCTGGTGGCAATGGAGCCGCCGGTATCCTTTGAGGCCAACCGGGTGCGGGATGAAAAGGTAAAGCTGATGCGTTCTATCAGGCCATTTCCCCTGGATGAGTTGGACAAATGGATTATACGCGGGCAGTATGAAGCGGGGCAGATAGACAGCTTGGATGTCCCCGGCTACCGGCGGGAGGCAGGGGTCGCCTGTAACTCAGGGGTGGAAACCTTTGCCGCCGCCAAGCTGATGATAGACAACTGGCGCTGGCAGGGGGTGCCCTTTTACCTGCGTGCCGGCAAACGCATGACCCGCAAGCTGAGTGAGATTGCCATTACCTTCAAGAGCGTTCCCCACTCTATCTTTGCCCCCTTGATGACAGAGAACCTGGCGCCGAATGTGCTGGTCTTAAATGTTCAACCGGAAGAGGGAATTTCCCTGAAAATTCAAGCCAAGCGCCCGGGGCCAAAATCATGTCTATCCTCCCTGGCTATGGATTTCTCATATAAGGAAGTCTTCGGCATTGAACCGCCCAGCGCTTATGAGCGGCTGCTGCTGGATTGTCTGCTGGGCGACCAGACCCTGTTCTGGCGCCGCGACGGGGTGGAAGTAGCCTGGTCACTGATTACCCCTGTCTTGAAAGCCTGGGAAGATAAAAAAACCACTAGCCCGCTCTACCCCTACCCCGCCGGAAGCTGGGGCCCGCCGCAGGCCAAAGCCCTGATAGAATGTGAAGGCTGCAAGTGCCGGATTGCTTAAATAATCTCAAAACTGGAGCCGCGGTCGGGGTATTTGGTTACCCTGATGGTAACCGGGAAGGCATCCTTGATTGCGTCCAGGTGGGTTACCACAATAATCTTGTCAAAATCGCTGCTGATGGCTTCAATCGCTTCTATTAAGTGCTCCAGACCCTCATTGTCCTGAGTGCCGAAGCCCTCGTCAATCACCAGGGTGCGCAGGCGCGTGCCGGCCCGGCGGGCCAGCAGCTTGGAAAGGGCAATGCGCAGGGCAAAGTTAATCCTGAACCCCTCGCCCCCGCTGTAAAGCTCATAACTGCG
>QIFF01000258.1 GCA_003230635.1 bacterium
AGTTTTTCTCCCTCTTTGACCACCATGTAATAGATGGGGCGGTCAATCAAACCGCAGGAGCGGTGGACCGCTTCAGTGGTTCTTTCCGCAAAATACAAACCGGGTCGGTGCAGAATTACCTCCTGGCAATGATGGTCGGCTTGATTATTATTGTCACCCTCTTCCTGCTGCGGGTGTTTGATATTGCCGCCCTTTGGCATTGATAGCATTTGTCTTTCCCACCAAATTTTCCCCCTTGACAAAGCAACAGCCTCCTGGTATGTTATATTCCTTATTAGCACTCTAGCTTGGTGAGTGCTAATTTTGGATAATGTTTGTTTGATACATGTAGTTGCCCCATTCATGGGGCAATCTTGGCCTGATAAATCAGGCAACTACATTATGGCCTCATCTTGATTGCGACTTGGTGTCAAAAGGGATTGTTGAACAATGATTGATTTTAACCTGGATGAAAGAAGCCGCATGGTGTTGAATGCGGTAATCAGTTGCTATATTGCTACCGCCGATCCGGTTGGCTCACGTACCCTATGGAAGCAGCATACGTTGGGGGTTAGCCCGGCTACGCTGCGCAATATTATGGCCGACCTGGAGGAAATGGGTTTGTTGCAGCACCCCTATACCTCGGCCGGCCGTGTTCCCACTGAGTTGGGTTACCGTTTTTACGTTGATGCTCTGGCCCGGCAGGAACACTTGCGGGAAGCTCAACGGCTTGAGCTGGAGCAAGCTTATTCCCACTTGGGTGAAGATGAGGAAAATGTATTTGCCTCTGTCTGCCGTTTGTTATCAGCCAGTTCCCAGTACATTGGAGTGCTTTTGGCCCCCCGCTTGCGGGATGCGGCCTTCAAGCATATAAAGTTTATTCGCTTGCGGGAAAAGCAAATCCTGGTAGTTTTTGTCTCCCAGGCCGGGCTGGTACAGGAGCGGGTAATTGAGGTTAAGGAGCCCTATTCACAAGACAAATTAGACCAGATGGCGCGCTGCTTGAATGCCCATCTTAAAGGGCTGCCTCTCTACCGGGTCAGGGAACAATTGATGGGGATGATGGCTGAGGATAAGGCCCTTTATGACCGTTTGCTCCAGGAGGCGCTCAAGTTGAGCAAAGAGGTATTGACCGAGAGTGAGGAGGGAAATGTTTATATTGAAGGAAAACTCAACCTCCTCAACCAGCCGGAGTTTGCTGACGTAGAAAAAATGAGGTCTATTTTCCAGGCCTTTGAAGAAAAGAGTCAGATTGTGCATATTTTGGACAGTTGTTTGAATGAAAAAGGGGTGCACATCTTGATTGGTTCGGAGACCGAAACCGATCAGATGCGTGATTGCAGCCTGGTTACCGCTACCTATAGCAATAGGGGGCGGGTTGTGGGGACCTTAGGGGTAATCGGTCCCACCCGGATGCACTACTCCTATGTAATCCCCCTGGTGGAATATACCGCTAAGCTGGTAAGTGAGATACTCAGTAAAATTGACGATTGAAGATTGACAATTGAAGATTGAAAGAAAAAGCTTTTAAAGCTTTTCAATCGTCAATCGAAAATAGTCAATAGTCAATTGAAAGAGGTGCAATTGGTGACACATAAAACTAAAGAAAAAGAACGAGAGGGCTTAAAAGAACCGCAGGCGGAAGAGGTATCAGAAGTTAGTGCAGTAGAGGCGCTCAAAAGGGAGTTGGAGGCCAAGCAAAGGGAGGCCGAAGAGCTTTATGAGCGCCTCTTACGTAATCAGGCCGAAAGTGAAAACTTCCAGAAGCGGATGCAAAAGGAACGGGCGGAGTTTGCGCTCTTCGCTACCGAAAGACTGGTTAATAACCTTTTGCCGGTGATGGATGATCTGGAACGGGCAATTGAAGCCGCCGAGAAGAGTAAGGATTTTGATGCCCTGGCCGGCGGAGTCAGATTGATTTTAAATCAATTAAAAGGGGTCTTGGAAAAGGTCGGTTTGAAGGATGTAAAAGCAGAGGGTCAGCCCTTTGATCCCGCCCACCACGAAGCGGTACGGGTGGTGGAAACTGATGAGCATAAGGAAAACGCCGTGGTGGAGGAACTGCGCAAGGGGTATCTCTTGAATGAGCGGGTACTGCGCCCGGCCATGGTAGCTGTAGCTAAGAAAAAAGAGGGGAAAGGATGAACCACAGAGGACACAGAGGGAAAACTTCATAATTCCAAATGTCAAAATCCAAAGTTCAAAAAATAGGACGCAGATTTCCGCAGATGAACGCTGATTTTTTTCTTTTTAATCCTGCGAATCTGCGTTTATCAGCGTCCTAATTAAGGTTTTGTCATTTGAGCTTTATCATCTGAAATTGTTTTCTCTGTGCTCTCTGTGGTTAGGCTTATAATTAAGGAGGATTTAACATGGGAAAAGTTATTGGCATAGATTTGGGCACAACTAATTCTTGTGTCGCAGTAATGGAGGGAGGGGAACCCAAGGTTATTAGCAATGCCGAGGGTAATCGCACCACCCCTTCAGTGGTGGCTATTGATAAACATGGAGACTGGCTGGTTGGGGCGCGTGCCAAGAACCAGGCAATTATCAATCCCGAGAACACCGTGTTTTCTACCAAGCGTCTGATCGGCAGGAGTTTTAATTCTCCTCAAGTTAAAGAGGCCCAGAAACACCTGCCCTATAAAATCACCAAGTCCCAAAGCGGCGGCTGCAACCTGCATATTATGAATAAAGATTACAGCCTGCCGGAGATTTCGGCCAGGGTTTTGCAGAAAATGAAGCAAACCGCTGAGGATTATTTGGGAGAACCGGTTAAAGACGCAGTAGTTACCGTGCCGGCTTACTTCAGTGACAGCCAGCGCCAGGCCACCAAGGATGCGGGCCAGATTGCCGGGCTTAATGTGCTGCGCATTATTAACGAGCCTACTGCTGCTTCCCTGGCCTATGGCCTGGACAAAAAGAAGAATGAGTATATTGCCGTCTATGATCTGGGCGGCGGCACCTTTGATATTTCCATCCTGGAATTGGGCGACGGTGTATTTGAGGTCAAATCCACCAATGGGGATACATACCTGGGCGGGGATGACTTTGACCAGCGAATTATCAAATGGCTGGCGGATGAGTTCAAGAAGGATCAGGGAATAGACCTGAGCCAGGACAAAATGGCCCTCCAGCGTCTCAAGGAAGCGGCGGAAAAGGCCAAGTGCGAGCTTTCTACGGCCATGCAGACCGATATTAATCTGCCCTTTATTACCGCCGATGCCAGTGGCCCCAAACACCTGAATGTTACCCTGACCAGGGCCAAACTGGAGCAACTGGTGGAGGACCTGATTGAACGCAGTATTAAACCCTGCAAAAAGGCGATAACCGATGCCAAGCTTAAGCTAAGTGAGATTGGCGAGGTAATTCTAGTAGGGGGCATGACCCGCATGCCCAAGGTGCAGGAAGCGGTGCGCCAGTTCTTCGGCAAGGAGCCCCACAAGGGGGTCAACCCGGATGAGGTGGTAGCCATTGGGGCGGCTATCCAGGGGGGAGTTCTAACCGGCGATGTCAAGGATGTCTTGCTGCTGGATGTGACACCCCTGTCTCTGGGGATTGAAACCCTGGGGGGAGTGTGCACCAAGTTAATTGAGCGCAACACCACCATTCCCACCCGTAAAAGCCAGATATTCTCCACTGCGGCTGACAACCAGACTGCGGTCAGTATCAATGTCTTGCAGGGCGAGCGGGAAATGGCGGCGGACAATAAGACCCTGGGGCGTTTTGACCTGGTGGGGATTCCCTCCGCCCCGCGGGGACTGCCCCAGATTGAGGTTGCCTTTGACATTGACGCCAACGGAATTGTGCATGTATCCGCCAAGGACTTAGGTACCGGCAAGGAGCAGAAAATACAGATTACCGCCTCCAGCGGCCTGAATAAAGAGGACATAGAGCAGATGGTCAAGGAGGCCGAAGCCCATGCCGAAGAGGATGCTAAGAAAAAGGAACTGATAGAACTGCGTAACCAGGCCGACACCCTGATTTACACTACGGAAAAAACCATGAAAGAACATGGGGATAAAATCAGCAGCGATGACAAGGATAAGGTTAAGGCGGCAACTGAAAGCCTCAAAAAGGCCATGGAGGGCAAGGACGCCCAAGCGATTAAGGACGGTATGGAACAGCTAACCCAGGCCTCCCATAAACTGGCCGAGGCTATGTATGCCCAGGCCCAGGCCGCCCAGCAGCAAGCCGCCGGGGCGGAAGGTGCTCAAGCAGAAGCTGGTGCTGAATCCCAGGCAGGCAGCCAAGGCGAAGACGTGGTGGATGCTGATTTTGAGGTAGTGGATGAGGACAAGAAAGAGTAGCCTGTAGGCGATTTTGCTTGAGAATTAGTTATGACTGTTGGATAATGGGGTAGGGCCTTATGGCTCTGCCCCATTTTTTGTGGAGAAATATATGCCGTCTTTTTTGATAAATCCAGCCGATATTAATAAGAGTAAAGAGCTTGTCATTTCAGGGCAAGAAGCTCACCACATTCAGCGAGTATTACGATTGGGAGTTGGCGACGGCCTGACTCTTTTTGATGGAGCAGGACATAGATATGAAGCCCAGATTATCCAGCAAAACCCTCATCAGGTAACGGTTAAACTCCTGAGTAAAAGCCCTATCCCCCCTCCCCCGCTCAATATTACTTTGCTTCAATGCCTGCCCCGCCTGGACAAGATGGATTTGATTGTGCAGAAGGCAGTCGAGTTGGGAGTAAGCCGGATTATTCCTGTGCTGAGCCGGCGCTGCCGGGCTGTCCAGCCGGCCAGGTTGGCGCATAAGGAGGAACGCTGGCAGCGGATTACTGCCGAAGCGGCCAAGCAGTGCGGTCAGGCCCATCTTCCGGTTATAGAAAGCGCGCAAGCTCTAAGTGAGTTATTGGAAGGGGATTGGGGGGATAGTTTAGCCCTTGTCCTCTGGGAAGAAGAGAAGAATAAGAGTTTAAAGCAACTGTTGCGGAGTGTTCCCAAACCCAAGAAAATTGCCCTCTTGGTGGGAGCGGAGGGTGGCTTTACCCCCCGGGAAACCGGTTTGCTGCAAGGCAAGGGCTGGCGCTCGGCAGGCTTAGGCCCCCGGATTTTGCGCCTGGAGACGGCGGCGATTGTGGGACTGGGAATTATTCAATATGAACTGGGAGATTTATCGCTTTGACTTGAGGGGGTAGGTTGGGTTGAGGTACGAAACCCAACAATTACTCACCGCTCACAACGCTAAAGTTGGGTTTCATTTCATTCAACCCAACCTACTCCTGATTTTAACCAATCGCCGCTTTCCCCTCCTCGCCGGTTCTAATCTGTAGGCAGCGCTCCAGGCTGACCACGAAGATTTTGCCGTCGCCAATCTTTCCCGTGCGCGCCCCTTTAACAATAGCGTCAATGGTGGGTTGCACGAACTCGTCGTTGACGGCGATTTCCAGGCGCAGCTTCTTCAGCAGGTTGACCTCCATTTCCACCCCGCGGTAGGTTTCATGGAAGCCTTTCTGCTGGCCGCAGCCCAGGGCGTTGGTAACCGACATCTTATGGATACCGGCGGCATACAGGGCTTGCTTGACATCGTTGAGCTTATGCGGCTGGATGTAGGCAGTTACTAGTTTCATAGTTTATCCTCCTATCTTTTGAACTTGAATTTTGACAGCTGAAATTCTTTTCCTCTGTGTTCTCTGTGGTTCCATCTTTACTGGGTAATAAAAATCTGGAAGCCGGAGTAGGACTCCATCCCATGTTCACTAATGTCCAACCCGCGCAGCTCTTCCTCAGGGGTTACCCGCAGGCCGATGGACACATCAATCAATTTGAAGATTAGGCCCATGCCGATGAACACAAAGGCTACTACGCTGGCAATTCCCAGAAACTGAATCCCCAACTGGGTAAACCCCCCGCCATAGAACAACCCCTCGTTTGCAAGCCCCAGGGCTTGACGCCCGAAAAGCCCTACCGCCAATGTGCCCCAGATACCGTTAATGGCATGTACCGGCACCGCGCCAACGGGGTCATCAATGTGCAATTTGTCTAATATACTGACACCTGCCACTACCAGAACTCCAGACACAACTCCAATCGCCATTGCCGCCATAGGGGAGACAAATGCACATGCTGCGGTAATACCGACAAGACCCGCCAGAGCACCGTTCATGGCCATGGACAGATCGGGCTTGCCATATACAGCCCACACTACGATCATGGAAGTAATAGCCCCAGCAATGGCCGTGATAGCTACCAAAGAAATTAGCCCGCCGCCGTCGCTTATTCCCAAAGTAGAGCCGGGGTTAAAGCCGAACCAGCCGAACCAGAGAATAAATACCCCCAGGGAGGCTATAGGAATATTGTGCCCGGCAATTACATTAGGCGAGCCGTCCGGTTTATATTTGCCTATGCGTGGTTTTAGCAGAATAGTGCCGATTAGGGCTGCCACGCCCCCCGTTGTATGCACTACGGCAGAACCGGCAAAGTCGGCGAAACCCATATTGCTCAACCACCCGCCGCCCCAAATCCAATGCCCGACTATAGGGTATATAAAGGCTGAAATCAAAAAGGAATAAACAATATAGGCTGTAAACTTCATCCGCTCAGCCATACCCCCGGCCACAATAGTAGCCGCCGCCCCGCAAAAAGCCGCTTGAAACAGCCAGAAAGCGTAAAGGGGAATATTGCCGGCCCCGGATTGCGCGCCCATCAAGAACCAGCCGCTAGTCCCAAAAAAACCATTACCTTGACCAAACATTAGGGCATAACCAAATACAAAGAATCCTAATGACGCCATACAAAAATCCATAAGATTCTTCATTAAAATGTTGCAGGCATTTTTGGCTCGGATGAATCCGGCCTCCACCATACCAAACCCGGCCTGCATAAAAAACACCAGGAAGGCGGCCAGCAGTACCCAGAGGGTATCAATGGCTGCGGCATTGGCCTTAACCGCCTGGGCAATGCTCACTTCCTCTGCCGCCCAGGCGGGAAGGGCCAGAACCCCCATAAGCACTCCCGTAAGCAGGATTACAGTTAATAATTTCTTGCGCATGTTGTGATTTACTCCTTTCCCGACAAGTCGCCCAATTGTAGGGGCAGGTCTTGCGCCTGCCCTCTGTCTTGCTGTCATATTGGATATTCTGGGCAACCGCAAGGGTTGCCCCTACAACTCCTACTCCTTAAACATGTACCCTACTCCACGAATGGTTTTAATATACTCCTCCTGAGTCTCCCCCAGCTTGGCGCGAATTCTGCGGATATGGACATCTACCGTGCGCGTGCCCCCGTAATACTCATATCCCCAAATAGCATTGAGCAAG
>QIFF01000256.1 GCA_003230635.1 bacterium
TATTGACAAAAGGGTTTTTTCTCAAACAGCAGGGCCGCTCCCACTGCCAGCCCCAGGATGAGCAGGGCCAGATAGGCGGTGGCCTGTGGGTCGAGGTTTACCGCATAATTTATTTGCAGCCAGGTAAAGACAATAAACAACCCCGTTGCCAGGTGAATATTTTGCAGTTTTGCCGGCCACTGCCATTTCAGGGAAAGCAGCTTGGGTCTGCGCCGCCAGAAAGTTAAGCGTTGCAGCCAGGAGGCCAGGCCGTCCCAGGGACAGAAGCTGCACCACCAGCGCCCAAATAAGGCCACGTCAAAAACAATCAGGGTCCACCAGATATTCCAGGCCAGAATGGTGGCCAGGTTGTTATGGGGCAGTTGGCTTCCCCAAAACCCGCTGGCAATTATCAGGAAAAAGAAGAACACCATCGGTAGCTGAAGGCTGAGTTGGAAGAGGCGCGAGTGCATCCATCTCTTGAGCGGGAAAATATTAAACAGGCTCCAGCGCCGGTATCCCTGGGCGGGTTCCCTCAAGAAGAGCAATAAAAACAGTGCGCTTAGCCCCAGCAAGACCCATCTCATCAGGGAAAACAGCCGGTCGGGAAGGCCGGGCATGGACATGTCCATTTGATGATCAAAGTCCCAATGCTTGAACTTCAACTTATAGAGGCGGTGAACACTCTTTTTTACTTGCTCCTCAAAGGTGCCTGCCAGGGGGCGATAGGTCGGGCTTTTTTCGTTATGGCAGGCTTTTATGCAAAACGTAACCGAAGCCGGGTCCAGGCTATGTACGTGCCCTTGAGGGGTCTGGCGGTGGGTGGCAAAGCGTAGATGCCCCAGATCGTCCACCTCGGAATGGGCAAAGCTGTACTTGCGCTGCATCAGCCAGAGAAACTCCCCGCCGGCGCCGTGGCAGCCCTCACACTGGATGTCGGCCAAATCTGGCGTCTTTTCTATGCTGACAAAGCCCCCCGGCTGGCCGTAACCGGTGGTGTGACAGGGCAGACACTTGGGGTCATGGGTGTAATCACGCTCCGCATCCAGACCGGCCTTTTGCTTGGCCGCCCGGCGCACCCCTGGCTTGAGCACTTCAAAGGTGCTGGCCTTTTTGCTCTTCTGCCAGGAAATGAACTGTACCTGGTGGCACTGGCGGCAGATTTTATCGCCCAGATACTTGGGCTGCTCCCCGGGAGCCAATTGGCGGGAGACGGTAAAGTAGAAGGTAACCAGGTCAGAGGGAAGCGCTCCCTTTAGGGGGAACTTTTGCAGGGTGATGTCCAGCATATAATCCCCGGCCGCGGGAAAGCTGGCCTGCCACTGGAAGTAATCGGTTTCAGGAACTTGCTGCGCAAGCTGCCAGGAGCTGTCAATTTGGACAGGCTTTTTATCCAGGTAACCGAAGGCTTTCAGAAACCGTCCCCGCGGCCGGACAGCGCCCGCCGCCAGTTTAGTGTGCTGCTGAGCACCCATTTTCATGATTTGCAGTTGGAAAAGCGCTGTCTGGTTTGGCGGCAGCTTACCGGGAGTGATGCTCAATACCCAGTGATAGCCGTCCTCCATGCGCTGCAGCACCAATTCCTCAGACTTCATCTGCTTGACCATGCCCTCCGGGTAGTTATAAGCCCGAGCCTGGCTGCTGATAATTAACAGCAGTATTGTTGATAGCCAAACCATTGTATTTTTGAGAAAATTATTAGAAATCATCTGGTAACATCTTTCACGCAACGGAAGCCCAGGCTGGAATTCTTGGTGCTGGGCAGTAGAAAGGCGCGGTTATAAACCGGGGCGCTGATGCCGCAATTATAAAACAAGCAGTTATACCAGGAACCGCCCTTGGAGATTTTATATTTATAGCCGTATTCCCCGCTGGGTTTGGAGTTCCCCCGGTGAGGCAGATACCAGGCGTCCACCCATTCCCAGACATTGCCGGACATGCCATACAAGCCATAGGGACTTCTGCCGACCTGGTAGCTGCCGACCGGCTCAATCCCCTTGGAACCCTTTTGTGGGTTGTTGGACTTAGCGGGATCAAATTCCATCCCCCAGGGATAGGTGCGCCCATCCGTGCCGCGGGCCGCCTTTTCCCACTCCTCCTCACTGGGCAGGCGTTTGCCGGCCCATTTGGCATAAGCCGTCGCATCCTCCCAGCTTACATAGGTCACCGGGTATTTTGCTCTTCCCGGGGGATAGGTATTGTTTTTCCAGTGCCGGGGGGCAGGGTGACCGCTGAAGTGAACAAACCAGCGATATTGCTCGTTGGTCACTTCATATTTATCAATAAAGAAAGCCGGCAAATAGAGGACATGCTCCGGGGCCTCGTCCTCCCAGCGGTCGTTGCTGCCCATGATAAATTCACCGGCGGGGATATAAACCATGCCCGGGAAATGAGTGGTTCGAGAAGCGGGAAGCCGCATCCGGCGCCCCTTGAGGCGCATCAGGGCCTTGCTTTGATTTGGGACGGGATAACCTGTATTGGCATGAGATGAACTTTTTGGGCTGGGATTTTTGAGCGCCGCCAGGTGTTCTTCCATGCGGCCGTGGCAGACCGAACACTCAGGAGCCTGGTAAATCAGGGCACTGCGGGCGCTGACATCTACATGACAGCGCTCGGTGCAGCTCGGCTTAGGCGGAGATAGGGGATTGGCCTGAGCCAGGAGGGTGTAGAAAAAAATCCAAAACAGAGAGGAGATGAAAACTTTCACTAGTCAATCCACTGTAAAATAAGGCCAAATGGTATTTTTCAGTAGAATAATTGGTTTAGCACCTTTGTCTCTACTCCATATTTATTTTTTGTTGGGTTTCATTTCATTCAACCCAACCTACTTGCTTCCTCCATGCCCTGGAGTAGCGTTGGGGCTTGTCCCCAACATCTCCCCCTCACCCCACAACCGCTCTCCCCCGAGGGGAGAGGGAGAAAAGCGCAGGATAAGCCTGCGCGCTACTTTTGATACAAGCGGTCAAGGGAGTTTTTTTGGCGGAAGGACTGCCACTTTGCTTTTAGTTTGCCCAGAAATCCCTTAGGCTCCACATCCTTGGCGCATCTAAAGCTGACCAGTTCCCCAGAGTACTCCGGAGTGGCATAACCGCGAAAGGGGGTCAGCAGGCAGTAGCGCAGGTAATGGGGGTTGGCGTAATCCTGGCCCATAATATCAATCTCGCACTTTTTAATAATGTAAGCCGGGGCGGAAAAGGGTTTATTGGAGGCGTCCACCAGGCTAAAGCTGCGGCCATAGACATCTTCGGGGTAGTTATTGCCCTTGTAAGCCAGGTAGGGGGTTTGCGTCCACTCGGAAGGGGGGTTGCTCATATAATAAACCCCGAATTCGCTTTTATCAAACTGCATGGCCTCATGCTTGACAGGCAGGAAACGGTTGCTGAGCTTACGCCGCAGGCTGACAACCCGCTCAATGGCGGCATTTTGCGCATCAAAATCATTGCCCCAGCTATAAATCCGCCCCTTGACGCCCCGGGCGGCCTTTTCCCATTCAGCCTCAGTCGGCAAACGCTTACCGGCCCATTTGGCGTAGGCCGCTGCCGCAAACCAGTCCACCCCCACTACCGGGCTGTCGTAAAGCTCGGGATAGTTCGTGCCGGCTAAGGTGATTAATTTATTTAAGGTGCTGGAGACTGTCTGGCGCTGGGCGGCGTGAATAAATTCCATAAACTGCCGCAGGGTAACCGGATACTTATCAATCAAATAGTTTCCCAAATAGACGGTGTTTTCAGGGACTTCATTGAGGAAAATCTCCCGGTCCCCCCCCTCCCACATCTGTTGGTGAAGCACTTTTTGCAGGTCTGGCTCGTCAATTCCCATCTTGAACTCACCAACCGGAATAAGCACCATGTCATCAGGAGCATCAGGGATCTCGGTACAGGCAGGGGCAACAAGCAGGCTCAGGACAATAAAAAGAGGGAGTAACTTTCTCATGCGGCGGCTTCTTGCGACATTTTGACTTGTCCCCAAGCCGGAAGCGTTGAGGGCTGCAACCCCTTGCCGGTTTCGGGCTGAGGACAAACCGAAACATCAAAAATTATCTGCGGACATTGTCCGCTCATGCGGCAGCTTCTTGGGGCATATACTTATTAATATGCTCTTCACTGACCCGCTTGAGTTCAGCCCGCGGCAGCATAGCCAGCAGCTCCCAGCCGATGGACAGGGTTTCTTCAATGGTGCGGTCTTCATACGGATCCTGTTGAACAAAGCGCTGCTCAAAGGCTGAGGCAAATTTGAGGAAGGTCTTGTCGGTGGGAGAAAGAGCCGCCTCACCCAGAATCACCGAGAGTTCCTCTGCTTCCTTACCGCGGGCGTAGGCGGCAAAAAGCTGGTTGGACCAACCGGCGTGATCCTCGCGGGTCTTGCCCTCGCCGATTCCCTTATCCCGCAGACGGGACAGGCAGGGCAGAACATCAATCGGCGGGTAAACCCCCTTGCGGTGCATGGCGCGGCCAAGAATAATTTGCCCCTCGGTAATATAACCGGTGAGGTCAGGGATGGGATGGGTCTTGTCGTCTTCGGGCATACTCAAGATGGGAAGCTGGGTGATAGAACCCTTCTTGCCCTTAATGCGCCCGGCCCGCTCATAAATCATGGAAAGGTCGGTGTACATATAGCCGGGATAGCCGCGGCGGCCGGGAATTTCCTTGCGCGCAGCGGATACTTCGCGCAGGGCCTCGCAGTAATTGGTCAGATCAGTCAGCACCACCAGCACGTGCATGTCTTTTTCAAAGGCCAGGTACTCGGCGGCGGTCAGGGCCATGCGCGGGGTGGCGATGCGCTCCACCGCCGGGTCGTTGGCCAGGTTGACAAAGAGCACCGAGCGCTCCAGGGCGCCGGTTTTTTGGAAATCGCGGCGGAAGAAATCATATTCCTCAAAGGTAATTCCCATAGCAGCAAAGACTACGGCGAAATCTTCTTCCTTGCCTATAACCTTGGCCTGGCGGGCAATCTGGGCTGCAAGCTGGGCATGGGGCAGGCCGGAGCCGGAGAAAATGGGCAGCTTCTGCCCCCGCACCAGGGTGTTTAAACCGTCAATGGTGGAAATCCCGGTCTGGATGAACTCCGAGGGGTAATCGCGGGCGTAAGGGTTAATCGGACAGCCGTTGATGTCCAGGCGCTTTTCCGGAATCAGGCGCGGCCCCCCGTCAATCGGGCGTCCCAGGCCGTCAAAGACCCGCCCCAGCAAGTCCAGCGAGACCCCCAGTTCAATCCCCTTACCCAGAAAGCGCACCTTGCTCTGGTAAATGTTTATCCCGGTGGAGCCGCCGAAAAGCTGCACCAGGGCGGTGTCCACGTTGACCTCCAGCACCTTAACCAGGCGGATTTCCTCGCCGGGCAGTTCCACCTCCACCAGCTCTTCGTATTTAACCCCCTCCACCTTCTCCACCAGAATCAAGGGGCCGGCCACCGAGGCCACCGTTCTATATTCCTTGGGCATCGTCACTCTCCTGTGGGTTTATTTAAATTGGTTGGATTTCGTCCCTCAACCCAACCTTGCTACTCATTTTTCAATCTTTGGGTAGGGTGGGCTGTGCCCACCAACTCTCAAGCAATCGTTTTTCTTGATGGTGGGCACAGCCCACCCTACTCATTTCTTGCCTACTATTTCAACTGCCCCACTTGCTCCTTCAATTTTTCTTCCAGGGCGGCAAATTGCTCGGGTTTGTCTTCTTCTATAAACTTGGCCTTGACCATTTCCGCCAGTACCGGCAGATCCAGCAGGCGGCTCAAGGGTATTTTATCCTCCACCGCCTGGCGCAATTCCTTCTCGGCAACGATAATCAGCTTTATCAGACGGTACTGCTTGCCCAGGGAGGTGTAAGTATCCTGGGCGTGAAAGGCGTTCTGATGCAGGAAATCCTCGCGAATCATTTTGGCGATTTCCAGGGTGAGCTGATCGTGGGGGGAAAGGGAATCCTTACCCACCAAGCGCACGATTTCCTCCAGTTCGGATTCCTTCTGCAGGATCGCCATGGTTTGCTGGCGTATCTCCAGCCAGTCTTCAGCGATTTCTTTGGTCAGGTAATCGCTTAAATTATCTATATAAAGGGAATAGCTTAGCAGCCAGTTAATGGCCGGAAAATGGCGGCGGTAGGCCAGGTTGGCATCCAGGCCCCAGAAGACCTTGACCACCTTGAGGGTGGCCTGCACCACCGGGTCGGACATAT
>QIFF01000149.1 GCA_003230635.1 bacterium
AGGGTCAACAGGGTTACTCACATCCAGGCGGGCAAAATCCCCCAGCAACCCCTTTGCCTTTAGAAAAGCCAGCAACTCACTCCCCCGGCTGATATTCTCTCCCACCTGCACCGGCCGCAGGCTTACCCCCTCCAATACCGGCCAGCGCCGTTTATTGCGCAGGCCCACATTTTCCAAAACCATCCCCTCAGCATCCAATAGATAATAAGCGCCAGGGGCTTTCAACAGGGCTACCCCCTTGCGCTCCCGAACCTTAATACGTATGGTCTGGGGGAGCTTGCGCTCCACCATCACCTGTTTGATATAAGGATGGCTGTGCAAATTTTGACTGATCCCCGGCAGGTCTACAGCAAAAATATTCTGTTTGGCCATCACCCCACTCAAGCGGCGCACCTGCTCATCACTCAAATGGCGGTTGCCCCTGACCTCAATCCGCTTCACTTCAAAGTAAGGCAGGTGATAAAGATAATTACCCGCCTGCCAAGCCCCATAGCCTGCGCCCGACACCCCCAGGGCAATCAAAATCAGCTTCAAGGCCTGCCACATTGTCTGGTAGTAAACCGACAGGGCACCCTGATGATTTTTTCTAAGCACTTGCCTCTTTTGCCTGGCCAATGATTTTTACCTCCGGCTCCAGCCAGATCCCTTTTTGCGCCAGAACCTCTTTCTGAATCAGTTGAATCAAGGATTCCACATCCTGGGCGCTGGCCCCCCCCTTATTCAAAATAAAGTTAGCATGCTGCTCGGAAACCTGGGCACTCCCAAGGGAAAACCCTTTAAAACCCACCTCTTCAACCAAACGACCGGCATAATCCCCAACCGGATTTTTAAAGATTGACCCCGCTGAAGGGCCTGGCGGTTGAGTCTGTTTGCGCTGCGCCAAGATCTGCTGCATTTTGCTTTCAATAGTCTCACTGGCGGCCTCCAGCAGCTCAAATTCGGCTTCCAGCACAATCCCCTGGGCAGCAAGAGAGGTCGTACGGTAACCAAACTCAATCTGCTCTCGTTTCAAACATAGCTGGTTCCCCTCCGGGCGCAGGAGCGAGACCGACCTTATCAACTGTCCAACCTCTTCCCCGACGGCGCCGGCATTCGTTACCACCGCCCCTCCTACCGTTCCCGGGACACCGGACAAAAATTCCAGGCCGGCCAATTGGTTGGCCTGCGCATAAACCAGCAACTTGGAAATCAGCACCCCGGCCTGGGCGCGCAAGAAGCTGCCCTGATGGTTAATCTGCTTAAATCCCAGGCAAAGGTTAATCACCAACCCGTTAAAACCCCCATCGCGCACCAACAGGTTACTCCCGGCCCCCAGGATAAAGAAAGGCACTGCCTGCTCCCGGGCAAACTGTAAGACCCGGGCCAAATCATCTCTATCGGAGGGGAAAACCAGGGCTTGCGCCGGCCCTCCAATTCTCAGGGAGGTATAACGCCGCAAAGGCTCAGCCAAAAGCACCTGTCCCCTTAAATACAGGCTATCCAACTGTTTGACCCAGTCTGTACTAATCGCCTGTTTCCTCCTGTTTTATAAGCTCATCCGCCACCTGCCCCACATTACCCGCTCCCAAAGTTAAGACCATATCATGGGGCTGCAAGACGGCTTTAACCTGTTCCGCAGCCTCTTCCAGGGAGGGAACATAATGCACCTGCCTGTGCCCGTGCCGGCGCACCCGTTCGGCAAGCTGCTCGGCATCCACCCCGGGCAGGGGACTTTCTCCCGCGGCATAAATATCGGTAATCACCAAATAATCCGCTTGATAAAAGGCGGTGGCGAAATCCGCCATCAGCGCCCTCACCCGGCTGTAGCGATGGGGCTGAAAGACCACCACCGTGCGCCGGCCCCAACCCTCTTTGGCCGCAGCCAGGGTGGCTCGAATTTCCACCGGGTGGTGGGCGTAATCATCCACTACCAGAACGTCCTCCCCGATTGTCCCCTTGATTTGAAAGCGCCGCTCCGGGAGTTTCATCTTCTCCAGGACCTTCTGAACCGTTTCAAAAGCCAAGCCCAAATCAAAGGCTACGGCAATCGCCGCCAGGCTGTTATAAACGTTGTGCACCCCCGGCAGGGGCAAATGAACGATTCCCATGGATTGACCGCCCAACCTCACTCTAAAGCGGCTCTCAGTCTCCTGAAAACTTAGCTCCTCGGCCACCACGTCAGCCTGGGGATTTAAGCCATAGGTCAGGTAGCGCCTCTTGACCAGGGGCAGCAAGGCTTGAATATTTTCCTCATCCAGGCACAAAACAGCGCAGCCGTAAAAGGGCACTTTATTGATGAACTGCAGGAAGGTCTGCTTTATTTGCTCTAAATCGCGGTAGTAATCCAGGTGCTCGGCATCAATAGTAGTGACCACGGCAATGGCCGGAGAAAGCTGTAAAAACGAGCCGTCACTCTCGTCGGCCTCGGCCACCAGGAAATCCCCCTTCCCCAAGCGGGCGTTACTCCCCAGGCTGTCCAAGCGCCCACCAACCACAATGGTGGGGTCCAGCCCGCCAGCCGCCAAAACCATCGCCACCAGGGAAGTGGTGGTAGTCTTGCCGTGAGTGCCGGCAATGGCAATCCCGTATTTTTGCAGGCGCATCAACCCGGCCAGCATTTCGGCGCGGGGAATTACTGCAATCAAACGCTGGCGGGCAAAGAGCACCTCCGGATTGTCGGCAGGTATGGCCGAAGAAGTCACCACCACATCAACATCCTGGATATTCTCCGCCCGGTGACCAGTATAAACCTGCGCCCCCAGGCCTTCCAGTCGCCGGGTGATCGCAGAGGATTTAAGGTCTGAACCGCTTACCCGATAGCCCAGGTTCAGCAGCAGCTCGGCAATCCCGCTCATCCCAATACCGCCAATTCCCACAAAATAGATATGTTGGATTTTATTGAGCATTTTCGCTCTGTTCCTCTTTCGCCCCGGCCTTTTTGAGCAATTCAACTATTTCGGTGTTTCCTTTACTTGCCGCATACATTAAGGCTGTCTGGTTGTGATCATCCTTCACATTTACATCGGCCCCTTGATCCAGCAGGGCTTGCACAATAGCGGGATGGTTTCCCCTGGCCGCAATCATCAAGGTCGTCCCGCCGTCCCTATCCTTTGCGTCCACTTGGGCACCTTTGCCCAAGAAGGCTTGTACAATAGTGAGGTCACCTCCTATAGTCGCCAGCATCAAGGCTGTCACACCCTGATTACTGATTACATTCACCTCCGCTCCTTGCTTCAGCAAGTCTTGCACAGTGGAGGTACTGCCCCTTATTGCCGCCAACATCAAGGCCGTAGCGCCTAATGAATCATCTCTCGCATTCACCTGCGCCCCTGCCTCCAGCAAGGCCTGCACCACAGCGGTGCTGTTTTGCTCCACCGCCATCATCAAAACTGTATGCCCAGCACTTGTTTTGGCACTTGCATCAGCACCCCCATCCAGCAAGTCTTGCACGATACCGGCGTAGCCTTTCTCTACTGCCACCATCAAGGCGGTCCGCCCGGTCTTTGTCTTCACATTTATATCAACACCTTTATCCATCAAGGTCTGCACGATGCTGGTATAGCCTTTTGCCGCCGCCAACATCAACACCGTTACCTCAGTCTTATTTTTCGTATTTACATCTGCCCCGTTGTCCAACAAGGTGTGCGCAATGATGGTGTTCCCTGTCTCTACCGCCAACATCAGGGCTGTCATACCATACATATTTTTCGCATTTACCTCTGCCTCTTTGAACAGTAAAACCTGCACTACGTCGGGGTGGGCTTTCTCGGCTGCAACCATCAAGGCGGTCATACCATACTTGTTCTTCGCATTTACATCCGCACCTTTTTTAAGTAAGGCTTCTACTCTCTCGCTCTGGCCTTGCCAGGCCCCGACTATTAGTTCTGAATTAAGATCCCTTGCCCAAGATGGAAAAGCAATTAACAACGAGAGCAAGAAAACCATAATTTGGGTGCGAGGCATCATTTTTCTTCTTTTCATAAGGTACCCTCTAGGCTCTAGGCCAAAACCTTTTGCTCAAAGATCTGCCGCCTGTTGTCATTAAAACTTTGGAATTTGTTGTTTTCAGTTCTACTACACCTATCCCCGGCCTTCTTGAGCAATTTAACTATTTCAGCGTAGCCCTCATACTCCGCCAACATTAAGGCCGTCACGGCATTATTATCTCCTGCATTCACATCCGCACCTTTATCCAACAATAACTGCACAATAGCACTATAACCTTCCCTTGCCGCAATCATCAAGACTGTCCAGCTACTCTTGCTTCTCGCATTTACATCCGCGCCTTCGTCCAGCAATGCTTGCACAACGGCGGTATGACCTTCCTTTGCCGCAGTTATCAAGGCCGTCCAGCTACCCTTAGTTTTTGCATTCACATCCGCACCTTTGTCCAGCGATGCTTGCACCGTAGTGTTGTAGTCTTCTCTTGCCGTAGTCAATAGGTCTGAATTATTACTTCTTCCCTGAAGCGGAAATATACTCACCCGTGAGAGCAAAAAATCTACCACCCCTCTGCCTAGCATAAGTTCTCCTCCCCCCAGTATGTCATTTCATCGCGTGCTTTAACAGGTAACTAACAATTGTCTGTGCCGCTTCGGGCCTGGCCAACTGCCGAGCTTGCTTACCCATTTTCCCCCGCTCAGCCACATCGTCTTGCAAAGCCATAATTTGCGCCGCCAGGCGCTGACCGTCCAACCCAGCTTCAGGTATCAACAGGGCAGCGCCCTTGTCTGCCAGATAACGGGCATTGATGGTCTGATGGTCATTGGCTGCATAAGGATAAGGCACCAAAATAGAGGGCTTGCCGCTTAACATTAATTCAGATATGCTGGTAGCTCCCGCCCGGCAGACTACCAAATCCGCCAGGGCGTAAGCCGCCGCCATTTGATCAATAAAGGGAGTAACATAGGCCCTAATTCTCCGCTTCTGATAAGCCTCCTGCACCAACTGATAGTCCTTTTCCCCGGTCTGGTGGATAACTTGGAAAACAAACTTAGCCGCCGGCCAACATTTAACCGCATCCAGCATGGTCAAATTCAAGCGATGTGCTCCCTGACTACCCCCAAAAACTAACACAGTAAAACGTCCTGGTTCTAAACCGAACGCCTTATAATCTGCCTCTACTTCCGCCATCTGCGAGCGCACGGGGTTACCGGCCCAGATTGTGCGCCCCGCCGGGAAAAACCTTGCCGACCCGGTAAAAGCGGTAAAAATCTTTTTAACAAAGCGCCCCAGCAAGCGGTTAGTCAGGCCGGGAAACAGGTTTTGTTCCTGCAAGAAACAGGGGATTTTCTGCAAAACAGCAGCAATTACCAGGGGAGCGGAAGTGTAGCCCCCCGTTCCAATCACCACTTGCGGCTGAAACTGCCGCAGTATCCCTCTGGCTTGTCCTAATCCCCCAGTTAAGACCAACACCGCTTGTAGCTTCCCCATCAGCCCCCTCCCCTTCAAAGGGCGAGCCTCAATTCCCTGCCAGTTGACATCCTGCCGCTCAAGAATTTGGCTGGCGATGGCTTCCCGGCTTCCCACCAGCAGGATCTTGCTCTGACTGTCCTGGCGCATAAATTCCTCCGCCAGGGCCAGGGCCGGGAAAATATGTCCCCCGGTCTTACCGGCGGCCAGCAGAACCCTCATCTTTTACTCAAAGGGCGGTTTTCCACCCGGATAGCACGTCTTTGCGGTTTCTTTTGAGAAGCAAAGGCTAACAAAACCCCCACCCCCATGAGGTTGACCACCAGCGAAGTCCCCCCATAGCTGATAAAGGGCAAGGGCAGGCCCTTGGTGGGGAAAAGCCCGCTTACCACCCAGATATTAAACAGGGCCTGCAAGCCGATTAAGCTGGTAATACCCGCCGTCAGGTAACTGACAAACAGATCATCAGCCTGGCTTGCAATCTTTAATCCCGCCCAAATAAAAGCCAGGAATAACATAATAATCACTCCTGTTCCCATTAAGCCCCACTCTTCGCCCACCACCGCCAGGATAAAGTCTCCATAAGGCTCCGGCAGATGCCCCAGCTTTTGCTGCCCGGCCCCCAGCCCCAAACCCCAGAGGCCGCCGCTGCCCAGGGCCATAAAGGACTGCACCGCCTGGAAACCCCCTTGGCTGGAATGCCGCCAGGGGTCAATAAAGGCCGACAAACGCTGCTGCACGTAAGCTGCCCGTGTTA
>QIFF01000017.1 GCA_003230635.1 bacterium
CCCCTGCGTTTTATAGAGCCCGAAAAGCTGGAAATGCTTGGCCGGGCCACTACTTTCGCCGTGGCCGCGGCCAAAATGGCGGTGGCGGATGCCAAACTAGAGCTGAATGCCGAAGAACGCAGCAGGGTGTGTGTAAGCATTGGCTCCGCCGTGGCCGGCCTGGAATTTGGAGAAGCTCAGGTTTATAACTTCCTCAAGTTCGGGGCTGAAGAAATCAGCCCTCATCTCTCCACCATTGTCTTTGGCGGGGCGGTTTCCAGTGAAACCTCTATTGCCCTAGAGGTGGAGGGACGCAGCACCACCCTTTCCACCGGCTGCGCCGCGGGGACTGACGCCATTGGCGAGGCCTTTCATCAAATCAGGGAAGGCAAGGCAGACATAGTCCTTAGCGGCGGGGCGGACGCCCCCATTCGCCAGGTGATTTTTGGCTCTTTTTGCACTATAGAAGCCCTTTCCACTCACTACAACTACTGCCCCGAACAGGCCAGCCGCCCCTTTGACCGCACCCGCGACGGCTTTGTGATTGCCGAGGGGGCGGGAATGCTGGTGTTGGAAGAACTCCAGCACGCCTTGTGCCGGGGCGCCTATATCTACGGCGAGGTGCTGGGTTTTGGGGCCAGCAATGACGCCTACCATATGAGTCAGCCGACCCCCAGCGGCAAACCAGCGGCTGAGGCCATGCGCATGGCCCTAAGGGATGCCCGCCTGGAAGCCCGGCAGATTGAATACATCAACGCCCACGGCAGCTCCACCTCGCTCAATGACTCAACCGAAACCCAAGTAATTAAAGAGGTCTTTGGCAAACATGCCTATAAACTGGCGGTCAGTTCCACTAAGTCCATGCTGGGACACTCCATCGGGGGCGCCGGAGCCCTTGAGTTAATTACTTGTTTGCTGGGGATGGAGAGCAATTTTATCCCCCCCACCATTAATTATGAATTTCCGGACCCGGCCTGTGACCTGGACTATGTCCCCAACCAGGCGCGGCACTGCCGACTTAACATCATCTTTTCCAATTCCCTTGGCTTTGGGGGCAAAAATGCCTGCATTATAGTTGGTCGCTATTAAGTAAACCTCCTCTCCCCCAGGGGGAGAGGGAAGGACAATTAAGGGGGGGCTTAGGGCCTTGTTTTTCCTGCACCTGCTGCGTCTGAATGTAATTGTTCCCTTTCTGGGAGCCCTGATTAATTTCGTGCTGGGCCTCTTTGTCCTCAGCCGCGACAGCCAGAATGAGGTAAATAGGTCCTTTTGTTTCTTGTTTCTGGCAATAGCCATCTGGAATTTCAAGGCCCTGCTGCTGCAGTTTGCCCCTTCGGTTGAGGTAGCCACTTTCTGGATGAAGGTTTTTCATGGTGGGGCTGCCTTTACCTTCGCTGCCTTTTTCCATTTCGCCCTGGCCCTTACTCAGGACCAGTCTAAAATCAACCGCAAACTATTAATTGCGGCCTACAGTCTGAGCCTGATTTTAACTGCCCTGATCTGGGTAGAAGTCCCCTTTCGTGTGCTTAAAGGGCTTAAAGAAGTGTATGGGGGTTATTTCCCCATAGTGGGAAAAACCTACAATTTTGTCTTTCTGGCTAATTTCCTTTTTTTCTTTAGTTACGGGCTTTATCTACTTATCAAAAAATACCTTCACCCCCTGGATACCCTGGAAAAAAACCGCATTGGTCTGGTTTTCATTGGAACCTTTATGGCTTTCGTCACGGCGCTTCCCAATTTCTTTCTGGCCGGACAAATAGCTCGGGTTTATCCCACCGGTTATACCGGCAGTATTATTTCCGCCCTGCTCTTTACCTATGCCATTATCAAATATCAACTGATGGATGTGGAAATTACCCTGCGCCGGGGCACGGTTTATACCCTGGCCAGCGCACTCCTGACCGGCAGCTTTTTAAGCGGTTTACTCACCTTTCAATTGTTTTTTGAAAAGGTTACCGGCTCTCCCTCCAAATTCCCCACTATAGCCGCCATCTGGCTGGTGGCCCTTCTTTTCCAACCGGTCCGTGTATGGGCAGAACGCCTGATTGATAAAACCTTTTTTCGGCAGCGTATTAATTTCCAGCAGGTGATTAGTGAATTCAGCGAGATAATTGTGACTATTATGGATCGGGAGCAGTTGGCCAATGCCGCGGTGGAGCTTCTGGAGCGTACTTTTCGCGCTAAGTCTGTTTCCATTATGCTCCTGCACCAGGGCGGGGATAAAAACTTGTATTCCGTGGAAGCTGTTGCCGGTTTGCAGCAGGAGACCCTGGAAAAGGTGGTCTTTGCTGAGGATAATGTCCTTGTTGACTATCTCAAGGATAAGAAGGGCTGGGTTTTGAGAGAGGCTCTCCTGCCACAATTTTACCCCGCCGCCGGCCCGGCTGAGGCAGCGGTAGTTCAGGCAATGGAAGGAATTAAAGCGGCTATTTCTTTCCCCCTGCTGTGGGGAGAGGAAAAAATGGTCGGGATTCTGAATTTGGGCGACAAGCGCGCCTGCAATATCTATAATGGGGAAGAAATCAACCTGCTGACCATTCTCTCTCACGAGGCAGCGGTGGCCTTTGAAAACGCCAACCTTTACGACGAGGCCAAGCGCCACTTGGCCAGCGCAGTGGAGTCCCTGGCTACGGTGGTTGAAGTCAAAGATGCCTACACTTTCGGTCACTGCCACCGGGTAGTCAACCATGCCGTAGCCATTGGCCGCAAGCTTAATCTTCCTGTTGAGCAAATTGAAGCCCTGCGCCTCGGCTCCTCTTTGCATGACGTTGGTAAAATCGGAATTAACAAGGCCATCCTCAACAAACCGGGCAAATTAACCGAAAGGGAATTTGCGGTTATTCGTACCCATGTTGAAATTGGGGTTGGGATTCTACGCCCGCTCAATCTCCCCCAGGACGTGATCGATGCGGTGAAATATCACCACGAGCGGTTTGACGGCAAGGGCTATCCTTACGGGTTAAAAGGCGAGCAAATCCCCTTAATTGCACGCATTGTCAGTGTAGCCGACGTCTTTGAAGCCCTTACTTCGGACCGTGTTTATCGATCGGAACGCCTTAAGCAAGGATGTCTCCTTGCGTATCTTACAAGAGGAAAGGGGACGCCAGTTTGACCACAAGGTAGTGGATGTTTTCCTTTCCATTGTGGCTTAACTCCTGATGTCAATGTTATCCCCTCAAAAAATATTGCGCATTATAGAGAATTGTATTACACTATTGTGGGTGAGATAATCAAGAAGGAGTATATTCAGAGAGGGGGCTGCTGTTCATGAAACAGTACAAGGTTGTTGTAGAAAAGCACCCTGATGGATACGTAGCCTATCCATTAGGAATTAAAGGTATTGTGGTCGGGCAAGGGGATACTTATGAGGAAGCCCTTGCAGATGTAAAATCCGCCATCCGCTTTCATATTAAGTCCTTTGGACTTGTAGTTGCCTGATTTATCAGGCTGAAACATTGATACTCTGTCATTGCGAGCGAAGCGAAGCAATCTATTATTTAAAAGCAAAAACATAGATTGCTTCGTCGGCTATGCCTCCTCGCAATGACATCTTATTACAAGAAGGCTGATATTATATGGACGTTGGTACAGGGGTAGCAGTAGTCGGACTAAGTTATGAGCTTATTAAAAGAGTGCTCGGGCCAACTGCTGACTACCTGGGATCTGAGCTTCAAACCCTGGTAGAAAAGAAACTAAATAATCTAAGCAGGATTTTCTCTAGTGCAGAAAGAAAACTCGGAGACAAAATAGAAACCGAAGGCGCTGTACCACCAAGAGTACTTAAAGGTATCTTGGATGAAGGCTCATTTTGTGATGACGCCTTAATGGCAGAGTATTTTGGCGGGGTTCTGGCTTCTTCCAGGAGTGGAACCTCCAGGGATGATAGAGGAGCCTCTTTTATCGCCTTGATAAGCAGATTATCAACCTATCAAATAAGAACTCATTATATTTTCTACCATATGGTAAAGGATTTATTTAACGGTACGAGTCTTAATTCTGGGATAAGTGATAATAGGAGGAAGATGGAAACTTACCTCCCATTTGAGATATATCTTACTGCCATGGAATTTGATAGGTTAGAATTAAAAAAATCTCAGGCGCTTTTTGACCACACAATGTATGGTTTAAACAAAGAGAGTCTTATTGAAGATGGGTTTAAATATGGGTCTAAAGAACACGTAGCAAAATTTTTTAAAAATGCTACAAAACCGGGTGTTATCTTTCAACCATCAATCCTAGGGATAGAGTTGTTCCTTTGGGCATATGGTAAATCTGACTTAACAGGCAACGATTTTTTTAAGACAGCTAATCAATTTGAAATTGATAGCAGCATAAATATTGCACCAGGATATATGAAAACAAAGGAATAGACAGCCATGAAACACAAGTCAATTTTAAAAAGCTTATCTTTACTCCTAATCCTAACCTTGCTCTCCCCCCTAAACCTCTGGGCGCAGAAGCTGGAGCTTATTTCGGCGGAGGGGGTGGCGGCGGTTTTGAGTGGGGATAAGGCGCTGGCGCGCGACCGGGCGATTGAGGATGCCCTGCGCAAGGCGGTTGAGCAGGCGGTGGGGACAATGATTGAGGCGGAAACCCTGGTCAGTAATTTCCAGGTTCTAAATGACAGTATCTACTCCAAAAGCCAGGGGTATATCCAGTCCTATGCGGTGGTGAAGGAGCAGGTGGGGGAGGATGTCTATCGGGTAACCGTGGAGGCAATCGTTTCCATGGATTACCTGGAGGAGGATTTCCAGGCAATGGCCAGCTTGCTGCGCCGGGTGCATAAGCCGCGACTGCTGGTAAAAATCGAGCTGGAGGCCCCGGGCTGGGATAAAACCTCAAACCAGCTTAATCCGGCGGAAAGCGCAATTATTGATAATTTTGACCAGAAGGGGTTTGACCTGGTGGGCAAAAATGCAATCGGTTCTGCTCTTGGGCAGGTAGATTCCCCTATATTCGGCAATGACAAGGCGGCGGCGACCTGGGGTCTGCAGCAGGGGGCCGAGATTATCATCATCGGACGGGCCAGGGTCAAGAAAAAACACCTGCCCATCCTGGGAACAATGAACTCTTATCAGGCCAACATCAGCCTTTCGGCAATCAAGACAGATACCGCCGAAATCATGGCCAGCGGTTCGGAGCAGGCTGCGGCAGTGCATATTGATGACGCCAGCGGCAGCCAGCAAGCGGTGGAAAAGGCGGCCAGGAAGTTGGGGCAGCAGTTGGCCATCCGCCTGAAGAATAAGTTCAGCCAGGAAATCAGCGAGGGCACTACGGTGCAGTTGGTAATCAGGGGGGTAAATGACCATCAACTGGTGGATTTTAAAAACGCCCTGGGGCAACAGGTGAGGGGAATTCAACCGGGGGGGATTCACCAGCGCTTTTTTGCCAACGGAGTGGCCAAGCTGGATGTGCAGGTCAAGGGTAACGCCCAGTTTCTGGCGGACGAAATCACCCGCAAGAATTTTCCCAACTTCAAGATTTCCCTGGAAGGCTTTTCTGCAAACAAGTTAGAACTGCGCTTTATCCCCAAAGGTTCCCTGCCAGAGCGGTAGAATGGAAATCATCCAAAATCCCCGAATCATGCAGCACCAAAGTCAGGAATTGCAGCGTGCAGGCCAGACCATCGGCCTGGTTCCCACCATGGGGGCGCTGCACGAGGGGCACTTGAGCCTGATTCGCCGGGCGCGCAAGGACTGCCCGCTGGTGGTGGTCAGCATCTTCATCAATCCCACCCAGTTCGGCCCCAGCGAAGACTATCTCACCTATCCACGAGACATTGAGCGGGACACAGAACTGGCCGAGCAGGCCGGAGCGGGTATAATTTTTGCCCCTTCACCCGCCGAAATGTATCCTGATGGCTATCAGACCTTTGTTGAGGTGGGCAAGCTGAGTCAGGGTTTATGCGGAGCCTCGCGGCCGGGACATTTTAGGGGGGTTGCTACCGTTGTTTGCAAGCTGCTCAATATCATAAAGCCCGACGGCGCTTACTTCGGGCAAAAGGATTATCAGCAGAGCCTGGTAATCAAAAGGATGGCGGCGGATTTAAATATAGACAGCCGGATTATTATCCTGCCCACTGTGCGGGAAAAAGACGGCCTGGCAATCAGCTCGCGCAACACCTATCTCAATCCCCAAGAGCGGCAGGCGGCCACGGTCTTGCACCGCGCCCTGCAACTGGGACAAAAGCTGATCGCCGGCGGGGAGCGGGATGCGGGTAAGCTTAAAGCTTGCTTGCATCAGTTGATCGGGCAGGAAGAAACAGCCAGGATTGACTATATAGCGGTTTGCCACCCGGAAACTTTAGAACCCCTGGAGCAAGTCACCCCGGGAGAGGTTCTGATTGCCCTGGCGGTCAAGATCGGCCAGACCCGCCTGATTGATAATTGCTTGTGTTAGTAGGAGCGCCTTCCAGGCGCGATTATTCGCGGCAAGATGCCGCTCCTACCCGGACAGGTACAAACCCTGTCCCTACTCGCTGATGGTGACCTTCTTCATCTTATCCTGACCGCGCAACTGCATTACCACATCCATACCCTCAACTACCTGGCCGAAGACGGTGTAGTTATTATCCAGGAAATGGACATCTTTTAAGCAAATATAAAACTGGCTGCCGGCGCTGTTGGGCATGTTGGTCTTAGCCATGGCTACCGCTCCCTTGACATGGGTCAAGCCGTTGCGGTGCTCATCTTTGATGGTGTAACCCGGCCCGCCCCCTCCAGTTCCGTCAGGATCGCCACCTTGAATTACAAAATCTTGGACGTAGCGGTGGAATATCACGCCGTCGTAAAACTTCTTTTTGCTCAGCTTGATAAAATTTTCTACCGTAATGGGGGCATTCTTGGGGTAAAGCTCAATCACAATCGTGCCCTTGTTGGTAACAACGGTAGCCTTCGGGTTGCCTTTTGCCTCGGCGTTGGCAGTGCGCCCTATCACCAAACCAGCTACCAGTGCCACCAGAAAAATTCCTTTTCCCATACTTTCATCCTCCTTTTTTTGCTGGGTATTGTAAAACCTAACCACAGAGAGCACAGAGAACTGACAAAGCTAAAGCTCAAAGTTCAAATGTCAAAATCTGCGTCCTATTTTTTGAACTTGGATTTTGACATTTGAAATTATTTTTCTCTGTGTCCTCTGTGGTTCATCCTTTTATTTCAGGCTCTCCGCAAAACAGCGGTAGGAGCGGTCGTAAGTGCGTTCCACCTCCGGGGGGAAAAAGCAGCCGGGCAGTTGCTCCATCTGGCGATGGTACTGCACACACTCACAGCATCTCCCCTTGCGGGAACAAGGTTCATAGGTACAAGTACATCCTTCTAAATTAAGCTCAACAATAGCACTACACTCCACTTTTGCCAATCCCCCTTAGCTGACCGCATAATAAGCATGCCACAGCGGCATAACAATGCGGTTAAACAGAATCAACTCATCCTCCACATTGCCACAGTTTAAGCAAACATGAGCCTCCAACACCCCTGCACGGGTATAAATTCGCTCTAAGTGCATAAAACCGTTACAGCGCAGACATTTCAATTTGTCTTTTCCTCAAGGTGCCCTCAGGCAATAGTAGTCCTTGTCCACTCATCTTCAGCCAAGGCCACTGTATTCTTCCCCGCATGTTTGGCGGCATAAAGGGCCTTGTCCGCCGCCCGTACTATGTCTTCAACCTCATTCCCATGCAGGGGATAGCTGGCCACCCCGATACTGATGGTAATCCTGCCGGTGTCGAGGTAAATTTCTTGTATCCGGTGGCGAATCCGTTCGGCTACTTGCAGCACCCCTTCCAGGGCCACCTGGTCCTTTAAACGTTCAGCCTTTCTTACCCCGGAGGAAGGGGTGGTCTCCGGTAAAAGGATAGCAAACTCATCCCCCCCATAGCGAAAGGGCATATCCACCTCACTGACCAGGCCGTGGTTGGTCTTAATCGTTTGCTTCAGGATATTTGCTACCGCCGCCAGCAGTTTGTCCCCTTCCAGGTGGCCGAAGGTGTCGTTGAAGGGCTTGAAGTTGTCTATGTCCAGCAGGAGGACAGAGACAATATGCCCAAAACGCCGCCCCCGTTCAATTTCGCTGTTCAGGCTATAGAAAAAGTGCTTGCGGTTGTACAGGCCGGTTAAATGGTCACGGATGATCATCTTCTTGAGTTTTCCCTGGTTGGCGCGCTGTAAGCGCATCATGTAGTTACTGACCAGAGCGGAGCAGATAATGACAAAAGCAACCCAGGAAGAGAAAAGCAGGCTTAACTTCAAACCGTAACCGCGCTCATAAATATAAAAGGGCATCCGCACCTGGGGAATCACCCCGCTGAATTCCAGCCCCAGCAAAAATCCGTAAAGGACAATACAACTAATAGCGATTAACCAGGTATCCTTCGAGCGATCAAAGACAAGAGAAGATTCAATTACCAATAAGGGATAAACAATCCAGACCCAGCTTACCACCCCCCCGGTGTAATGAATCACAAAGAGGATAAAGCATACATCTACCAGCATCTGTAACTGGCACAGGCCGCGCAGGTGAGAAAACCAGCGATAGCTGTACTGATACCAGCCATTATAAGCAACCAGCAGGAAAAAGAGCACCAGCAGGGGGTAGCCAAGCTCCCAGGCTACTGTGTACAACCCGGCCCGGTAGCAGATCAGGGCGGTAACCAGTGCATAAAGCACACCCATTGCGGTGAAGACCCAGCGGGCCCTGATCATGAGCGCCAGGTTTTGCTCAAAATGGGCTGCCTGCTCAATCTCCGAGGTAATCGGATCCTCAGCACCATAAAGGCTAAAAGACCTCAGCAGCCTATTGAGCGTAGCCAGGAAATCACTCACCTAAGCACCCCTTTCTTGCGCAAAACAACTTGGCAATCCCGTGTATTTTATCATACTATAAGAAGCAGGGAGAAACAATAACTAATGGGTGCCTTGAAAAATGAGAATTTTCGTTCAAGATCAAGGCGATGCGAAAAATTTAACCGCAGGCATATGTTTGATATTCCGAGGATTAAATTTTGAGCATAACGCAGATATTGGAAGAAAAGGCCATTTTTCGGTGCCCTAATGGGAAATCCCCATTTCAAGTAGGGGCGGGGCTTGTCCCCGCCCGCACTCAGGGGAGGGCACAAGGCCCTCCCCTACAGCCAACGTAGGCGTTTTTCCCCTAGCCAATCCCCAGGTCACAGCGGGTAAAGAGACTGACCAGCGGGTATCCGGCCTGGGAGAGACGTTCTTGCGCCCCCATCAGGCGATCCAGCAGAGCGACCACCTTGACCACCCTGGCCCCAACCCTTTCCACCTGTTCAATGGCTTTAAGGGTGGAGTTGCCAGTGCTGATTACATCCTCCAGCAGCACCACCCGCCAGTTGGGCTGCAGATAGCCCTCAATCCTTTTCTGGCTGCCGTGTCCTTTGCTCTCCTTGCGCACGGTAAAAGCAGCCAGAGGCCGGGGCTCACCAGCGCTCAAAACAGCTACCGCACAAGCCATAGGCACCGCCCCAAGGGCCATACCCCCCACCGCATCCACCTCATCGCCCCTGATTAGTTCCAAAATCAAGCGGGCGCTCAAATAGGCCCCCTGAGGATGGAAGCTGACCAGCTTGCCGTCAATATAATAATCACTCTGCTGGCCTGAAGCCAGGGTGAAATTACCCCGCTGCAGGGCCTGCTCCCGTAAAAGTTTCAGTAATTGCGCTCTGTCTTTTTGTGGTGTCATTTTATACTTTCAGCTATTTTCTCCGCCCGGTTTAGGGCCTGCGGGGTGTTGAGGTTAAAAAACGAATAGCCCTTGGGGTCATAACCGGCAATAAAATCCCCTCCCGGGTATTTCACCTTAAGGGCAGGAAGAATATCAATCATCCGCTTTTGCTCATTCTCCAGGTTTTTTCGTATAGTGGGCAAACAAGTTCGGGCGTAAAGACCGTGTAATGGTTGGAGTCTGCCCTCCCACCGGCAAATGACGGCATCCGCCTGATTGGCCTGGGCGGTGAGAGCGGCAATCAAATTTTTATTCAGAAAAGGCATATCGCAGGCGCAGCAAAAGACCCACTGCTTAGTGCTGGCCCGCAAACCGGAATAAAGCCCGCCCAAAGGGCCTTTGCCCGGCAGCTCGTCGGGAACAACCCTTACCCCCAAACTCTGAAAGGGCGGGGAGGAAGGAGCAACAATCATCACTTCCTCAAAAAGCGGCCTGAGCCGGGCCAAAACCCGCTCAATAATGGTTTGCCCGCCAATCTCCAGCCAGGCCTTATCCCGCCCCAGGCGGCGGCTCCGTCCCCCGGCCAGAATTATGGCGCTCACGGCGCTTAGTTGCTGCGGGGGAGACATGGCTCCAAACGGTTGAAGAAATAGGCGATTTCAAAGGCTGCTGATTGAGCAGAATCCGAGCCATGCGCGGAATTTTCTTCCAGGCTGAGGGCCAAATCCTTGCGAATGGTGCCTTCCTCGGCATCCTCGGGATTGGTCGCCCCCATAATCCGGCGCACCTTTACCACCGCATTCTCTCCTGCCAGGATTGCGGCCACAATCGGACCGGAGGCTATGTAACTGGTAAGGCTGTCAAAGAAGGGGCGCTGCGCATGCACATAATAAAAGCCTTCGGCATCCCCTTTGTCTAGTTGCAACATCTTCAGGGCAGTGATTTTCAGGCCCTGCCTTTCAAAGCGGCCCAGGATTTCTCCCACTAAATTGCGCTTGACCGCATCGGGCTTGACCAAGATCAAGGTTTGTTCCATTACTTAATTACTCCTTTTTGGAATAGGGCCTTCAGGCCCGTAAGATTCTGATTATCTTTTTTCACGGGGCTAAAGCCCCTACTCCTTAAATCTCCAGTTGCGACACCATCTGGCGTACTTTTTCAGCGCTGGACTGCAACTGCTTTTGCTCTTCCGGGATCAATTCCAGCTCAACTATTTCCTCCACCCCCTTGGCTCCCAGCCTGGCGGGCACCCCAAGATAGATGTCGTGCAGCCCATATTCCCCTTGCAGATAAGCCGCACAGGGCAGAATGCGCTTCTCATCGTGCATAATAGCCTCCAGCATCTCGGCCACTGAGGCCGCCGGGGCAAGGAAGGCGCTCCCGCTTTTCAGGTAGGAGA
>QIFF01000134.1 GCA_003230635.1 bacterium
TTTGAAGGCTTTTACTATCAAAAGGAAAAAGAGAAGATAACACCCGGGCAAAGAAAAAAAAGCTTTTCCGATACCATAAAAAAGGTGCGCAGTAAGGGTATTGATGTTGTAGGTTCTTTTGTGGTGGGTTTTGAGAATGAACCGGACAGTATGTTTGGGGAACTGGCGGATTTTATAAATGAATCCGGTTTAGTGGTGGCCCAGGTGACCATTCTTACCCCCTTCCCCGGCACCAGGGATTTCAAAACCTTCCAGGAAGCAGGCAGACTGCCCAAAAAAAATGGACGCTATGAATGGAGTAACTTTAATGCCACCAACAATATGATTACCCCCAGACCGAATAGCATAAACAAGCAGGAGGAATACTATAAATTATTGAAGCGGATTTATACCGATGAGGCCATTAACAAAAGAATATCTATCCGGCAACAAGTTTTACCTTACGGCCCCCAAGAGCACTTTGCAGAACAGGTAACAGTAAAGAGTTTCCAAGAGGTTGCCCTGGGATTGTCAAAAGACGTAGTTATTTAACAAAGCTTTTTTACTACTATGGAGGTCATAAAATGGGGAAAGTAGTGGCTATGACCGGCAACATTGCGGTTGCCAATGCCATGCGCCAGATTAATCCCGATGTTTGTGCCGCTTATCCCATTACCCCCTCCACCGAGGTGATGCAGCAGTTTGCCAGTTTTGTGGCCGACGGACTGGTTCACACCGAGTTGGTAACGGTGGAGAGCGAGCACAGCGCCATGAGCGCCTGTATCGGGGCGGCAGCGGCTGGCGGACGGGTGATGACCGCCACCTCGGCCAACGGCCTAGCCCTGATGTGGGAGATGCTCTATATCGCCGCCGGCAACCGCCTGCCGATGGTAATGACCCTGGTCAACCGCGCCCTGAGTGCGCCGATCAATATCCATTGCGACCACAGCGATGCCATGGGCGCCCGCGACAGCGGCTGGATCCAGTTATTTTCGGAAAACGCCCAGGAGGCTTATGACAACCTGATTCAGGCCGTTTGCATCAGCGAAAACATGCAGGTGCGTCTGCCGGTTATGGTTTGTATGGACGGCTTTATCATCAGCCATTCCATTGAGCGCATGGAGCTCTTAGAGGACAAGCAGGTGCAGGAGTTTATCGGCGAATACCAATCCCATTACCCGCTGCTGGATACGGAGCATCCGGTAACCTACGGCCCATTGGCCTTACAGGATTACTACAGCGAGACCAAGCGCCAGCAGACTGAGGCCATGGAGCAGGCCAAGCCTGTAATTCTGAAAATAGGCAAAAAATTTGCCAACGCCTTTGGGCGGGACTACGGTTTCTTTGAAGCCTATCGTCTGGAAGATGCTCAAATAGCGATGGTGGCCATGGGATCGTCGGCGGGAACGGTCAAGGCGGTAGTGGATGACTTGCGCAGCACGGGAGTAAAGGCCGGGCTTTTGAAATTGCGCACCTTCCGTCCCTTCCCGGTTGAGGAGCTGGTGGATGCCCTCAAGCATATTCCGGTCATTGCGGTGCTGGATCGCGCCGAGTCTTTTGGGGCCGGCGGCCCCCTTTTCATGGAAGTCCGCTCCGCCCTGTATGAGGCGAAACCGCGGCCGCAGATCGCCGGCTATATCTACGGCTTGGGCGGGCGTGACCTGGGGTTGGAGACAATACGGAATATTTATCAACAATTACAAGAACTCAGCGGAAAGCCGCCCAGAAAATTGCAGGTGGCCTATCCCACGGTCAGGGAATAAGGGAAAGGATGAACCACAGAGTGCACAGAGGAAAACAATGTCAAATGTCAAAATTTTAGTCATTTGAGCTTTGACATTTATTTGACATTTGGGCTTTGAACTTTGAGCTTTATTTAATTGTTTCTCTGTGTTCTCTGTGGTTAGTTTTTGACAATACGTTTGGAAGCAAAAAGGGGAATTAGATGGCAACCTTAAAGACATTATCCCAAAAAGAAGAGCTGATTACCGGGGGGCACCGCCTTTGTGCCGGCTGCACCGCCTCAACCGTTATGCGCCAGTTGCTGCTGGCGGCGCCCAATCCAGTGGTAATGTCCTGCGCCACCGGCTGCCTGGAAGTAGCTACTACCATTTATCCCTATAGCGCCTGGCGCATTCCCTGGATTCACAGCGCCTTCGAAAATTCCGCCGCCACCATTGCCGGGGTGGAGTCCATGTATAATTCATTAAAGCGGCAGGGGAAAATCCCGGCCGATAAAACCATCAACTTTATTGCTGCTGGCGGGGACGGGGGGACTTACGATATTGGGTTGCAGGCCCTGTCCGGAGCTTTGGAGCGGGGGCATAACTTTGTTTATGTTTGTTACGACAACGGGGCCTACATGAACACCGGCATTCAGCGCTCCAGTTCCACTCCCCTGGGGGCGGCCACCACTACCAGCCCGGCGGGCAAGGTGATTGCCGGCAAGCAGCAGTTTCGCAAGGATTTGACCGCCATTGTGGCTGCTCACAATATTCCCTATCTGGCCCAGGCCTCACCCAGCCATTGGCGGGATTTGATGATGAAGGCGGAAAAGGCGCTGACCACCGAGGGGCCGGCCTTTTTGAACATTATCGCCCCTTGCCATCGCGGCTGGCGCTGTAAGGTAGAGGATGGGATTGATCTGGCCAAGCTGGCGGTGGAAACCTGCTTCTGGCCCTTGTTTGAGTTGATTGAGGGCAAACTGGTGATTAATTACAAGCCGCGCCAGAGAAAACCGCTGCGGGAGTGGCTGGAGTTGCAGGGACGCTTCAAGCATCTCCTGAAGCCGGAAAATGAGGACCTGTTTAATCGCTTGAAGGAGCGGGTAAAACGTGACTGGAAACGCCTGCTGGAGCAGGAAGTCAAGCAGGACCTGGATTTAAAGGAATGGCGCGGGATACTGAAGCTCAAGCACAATATTGATTACACCGCAGACTATTAGGAAGGTGGCATGTGGTAGGTGGAATATGGGGAAAAGAATGTTTTGTCTTTCCCCACCTACTACCTACCACCTACCTATTTTATTATGGACTGGCCGATTTTTCAGGAAATATTACAAAAAATTTGGCATTACACCAAGCTGGTGGTGTATATAGTGCTGGGCCTGGGGATTACAGCGGCTACCCTATATCTGGCGGTTGACATGCTGCAGCGGCGCTTGGGTTTGTTTCAGTAGGCGGGAAGGCAGAAGATCCTTCTTATGCCCTGGGGGGAACTGGGAAATGACCTATCTAAATTTTATCATCGGTGTGGCGGTCTGTTGTTTGTTGGGCATGTTCTGGTTTATTAAAGGCAACATCAAGAAAAGCCCCAAGGCCACCATCATTATTACCATGGCCATCCTGATCTTTCTGATCACCGGGGTCACAATAGTCAAAACCTACCGGGATTACACTACGTACATCTCCAATGCGCAAGGGGTGATTATCTCCAACGTGGCCTTTGCCATTTTCCTGGACTTCTCGGTCTTAATTATTGGCGGGCTTTTCCTGTACCTGGCAAATCAAGTCTATTTGGCAGACCAAGCAAACCGATTTGAGCAGGGAAAAATAGCGGAAGCCAAGAAAAAAGCCGCCGAAATAATCAAAAATGCCAAGCCCTCAGACAAATCCAAGTAAGCTACCAATCAACTAAGACCTTCTTGTTCTCCCCGCCCGAGGGGTAATATAGAAAACCCTTTTCCCTCCCATATTGATACAAGCGGGTAGTGAGGGCTACATCCCGGCGGCAGTATTCCTCCAGTTGCCGCCATTTCCCCTCCCTATACCATTTCAGCGCCAGCAGGCCGTGGCCGCTCTTGGCCTCATTCAGGGTAGCCTGCCCCAGCTTATCCAGGCTGACCCGAAAGCCCAACCGGCGGTGAATAACCTCCAGTAAATCCAGAGCTTTGATGCGGCTGAAATCCGCCTGCGAATAGCCCTTCAAAACCTCAAAATCAAAGCGCTTGATATTGAAGCCGATTACCTGGTCTGCGGCCAGCAGTTCATCAACCAGGTTTAAAACATCCTTCTCGCGGTAAGTCCTATATTTCTCGGCCGCCAGGTCATAGGTAACAGCTAGAGACATCCCCAACTGCCGAAAATTCTCCCTGCCCCCCACCTCCTGAAAGGAACGCTGGGTTTCCAGGTCAAACACCAATTGTTTCCCCATTTCCCCTTACCCCGATCCTGGTTTATTGTAGGGGCGGGGCTTGTCCCCGCCCGCAGGAGTAGGGGCTTTAGCCCCGTGAAAACAAAGTTTCGCCGAAGGCAAAGAACACGAGCCTAAAGGCTCTACTCCAAGGGTCGCCCCTACGCCAACCCCTCAAGAAACCGCTGGGCCTGATCCATGGTAGGTTTATAGCCGCAACCGGCGCGCTCTTTGGCGAGTTCGGCTTCCTTGCGGGCTAAGGTTTTATCCCCGCCATCCAGGGCCAACTGCGCCAGGAAGAGATGAATATCCGCTTGTTTTAGGCGATACTCACAGCGGTCAGCGATTTTGAGGGCCTCCTGGGCCAATGTAGTTGCTTGATTTATCAAGCTATCTGTAGTTGCCTGATTTATCAGGCTATCTTTCGCCAATTGTTGCTCTGATTTACCTGCCGACGGCTGCCCCATGAATGGGGCAACTACCTGCCCCCGCCGCACCCGGGCCAGCTCCAGCAAAATATCAGCCTCCAAGTTTATCAGATTGATTTTACGACAGCGGCTAAGGGCCTGGTGGATATGTTTTTCGGCCTGGGGTAAATCCCCAAGCCCCCGATACGCGGCCCCCAATAACCACTCAGCGCAAATAATGTCAAGCTCATAATGCTCCACATCTGCCAGTCTGCGCGCCTCCTGGGCACACTTCAGGGCCTGGGCAAAATCCCCCTGCAAGAGGGCCGCCAGACTGTGGAAAAACCAGTTAATGCCTATACCTTGGGTAAATTTTTCCTGTTCAAACACTTCCAGCGCAGTCTTTAATTCCCCCTCTGCCCCCGGCCAATTTCCCTTATACGCCAGCAACCTCCCCAACTCGTTATGTCCCGTTGCTTCCCTCAATTTATCACCAATTTCCTGGTAAATTTGAATGCTGCGCTGCAGGTTGGCCTGGGCATCTCCCAACTCACCCAGGGCCATCCGGTCTTGCGCCAGGTTATTCAGGCCTCCAGCCACGTTTTTCTGGCTTCCCTCCTCCTCTTGCAACCTGCTTTGAAGCTCAAACAATGGCACAGAGCGCCGGGGCTGGCCGGAGCAATGGTAGCTGATAGCCAGTTCATTCAGTGTCCAGGCCTGGGCGGATTTACTTTCTAAGCGGGACAGCTTATCTTCACCATCGGGAAAGAGGCCCAGCAGGAGTTCAATACTTAGTTGATAAGCCCCAAAGGTATAGTAAAGTGGTTCAGCTAACCTTTCATAAAGCAGATGCATGGCCTTATCATAATCCCCGGCGCGCAGGGTGTGGTGGTAGAGTTCAATCAGCGGGGTCAGGTCATCCACTTTTTCTGGTTTTTCCGGTACGGGTATTTTAGCAAAGTATTCTGCCAGTTGAGTATGGGTAGCAGGTTTGTCTTTAAGCTGCACATAGCAGTATTCACGAACACTGGGATGCAGGTCGTATTTTTGTTTGTCACGCAAAAGTAATCCACGGTCTGTTAAGTCGGAGAGCATATCATAAAATATATCTTCGTCTTGAGTGGGTTTGAAAATAGATATAACCTCATAGTCCATTGCTGCACGAAAGGCGGCCAACTTACTTATGAAAATTTGCTGTTCGTTTGATAGCCCCTGATAGGCTATTTCGAATACATTGTGTGATTGTCCTTTAACTACTAATTTGTCGATTATTTTGGCTGGATTGGATTGTGCTTTTCCCCGTTTTAATATAAAACCACACTACTGTCCAACTGTTCAGAACAGATATTGTTATAACTAACTGAGTTTAAATAAGTTGCTAGCCAAAATGACTGTTATCGACTTCAAA
>QIFF01000232.1 GCA_003230635.1 bacterium
AGACTAGCTGCATTTCTTTATTAATTACGGATAGCTCTGCCCCAATCGCACTGACGATATCGTCCAGCTTTTGTTTTTCCTGCTTGATTTCATGGGTGCGCACAGCAACTTCCTTTTCCAGTTGATGGGTGTAGCGGGCCTTGTTTTCAGCAGTCAGGCGCTGAGCGTTAATGCGCAGAACAAAAACAGTCACTGTGAGAGTAGCCGAAATAATCACAATCAGAAAAAGCAAGAGGTGATGGAAGCTTTCCCGCAAAAGCAAGGTGACTTCAGTATGAGGAGCAGTAACTGCGATGCTCCAAACGCGTTCCCCCAGGTAAATCGGCGAATAAGCAATCAGCTTATCCTCACCGGTAGCGGATAAATAGTTGGTCCTGCCCGCTTTGGCCTGCTTAACAATACGCTTTTCCACTTTAAAGAGATAGTGGTGACAGCCCTGGCAGCTCTTATTGGCTGCAAAAATCGAGCGGTCAATCATCTCCGGGTGTTCCGGGTGGTGGAGCAGGGTACCGTTTTCGTCCAGGAGCCAGGCATAACCCGTTTTGCCCGAACGAATGGAGAGGACAAACTTATTGATAATCTTGTTTACCGAGACCAAAAAGGTGAGGATGTCTGCTTGTTGAAGAGGTACGTCGCCGGCCTTGTCCAGCCGCAGAGAAAGGATTATCCACTTATTGTCAACCGTGCTGGCCGCCTCCTTCCCCAGTTTAAAAACCCCGGAGGTGTAGATTTCGTCGCGGGCGGCCTGCTGGGCCTTTAGAAAGTAAACCTTCTGGGCAAGATCATGCCCCTTTAGCTGGGGATGGGTAATGCTGGATTGAATCTGGCCTTCGGCGTTAATCAGCCAAATATCTGCCAGGGCCGTATCCCGGAATTTTTGATAAAATATCTGAAGCGCTTCCTGGTAATACGAGGGATTCTTTGACCTCAGCTCCTTGAGCACCTGCATATTACGGCGCAGCGACCCCAGGTATTCCTCAATCCCGGTGGCTGCTTCCTGGGCCAGGATAAGCTGCTGGGTGTTAAACTGCTCAGCCATTTCCTGTTCGGTGCTATGGTAGAGGTAGTAACTAAAGTAAACGGCTACTACCAGCACCCCCAGGGCAAAGCCCCAGACAACGTATCGCAGGTTTACCCGCCTACCCCTTGGCACCTTTAAGTCCCTCAGCAGATAGAAGTATCGTTTGCGCTACAACTATTATCCATCCTTATTACCTACTGTCAAGGTACAAAGGCTAAAAAAGGGGACCCTCTCCACCATTTGCCAGCTTTTCCGAAAAATTCTTTAACCGGCGGCGAAACGGCGATATGGCCCATGGCATCTTATACAAACACCAATTAACTTGCCAAAAGAAACTGACACCTGTTCATAGTCTTTGTCCGAAAAGTGTTGCCTGATGTCTGCAACTACAGCTTTTTGTTCCTCGCACAGTGCTTCCCATTCCGCGCTATTGCCACGCGATGTGAACTGGGTGTTCTTGCTTACATACCGACAGATATCAGTTAGATTTTCGGTGCTTTTCTCCACCTTAATCGGGTCAAAGTTCATCAGGCCGTAAATAAGGTAGCGCAAATTGATTTGGGTCTTCGCCATGAGAGGCTGCAGAGCGTCCATTTCGGTTGGTTCCATGGAAAGAGCTTCCTTTTTCGACTCCTTTTTTTCGCTGCCTGAAGAACAACTTACCACAGCAATAGCTAGTAACAAGGACAAAAACAGACTACCCCATTTTTTCATTTTTCTTCTCTCCTTTCTTAGTCCCTTAATCGTGAAGTTTTTGCAAAAATATAAAGAAAATTAACCACAGAGACCACAGAGGGAATAATGGCAAAGGGATTTTATTCTCTTCCCTCTGTGTCCTCTTTATAATTTAACCACCGATGAACACAGATGAACTCAGATAATAAAAAACCAGGACACAGGAGACAGAATAAAAAATGTCTTGGCATTTATTCTTTTGGCTCCCGACTTCTGTATTCTTTTTAATCAGTGTATCAGTGTGCATCCGTGGTTAGTCTTTTGGAGAACACAGAGAATTTCTCTGTGCCCTCTGTGGTTAATTGTTCTTCCTGTTTGCTTCCGGCTCGTCCGGGTTAGGGGTTGGCAACGCAACGAAAGCCGACGTCTTCGTAATCGCTGACCTGGGTATATTTGAAGCGAAAGGTAGTCACAATCTCATACTTATTGGTGTACCAAGACCCGCCGCGCACCACGAAGCGTTCCTTGCCGTAAAACTCATCCGGGAAGGAATTGCCCGGATAGGGCAGGTAATTGCTTGCAGTCCACTCCCCGACACCCCCTGCCATATCGTAACAGCCATAGGGGCTTACCCCCTTCTTATACTTACCCACCGGAGTGGTTTTACCGGGGCCGCCGTCATCGGTGTTGGCAGTTCTGCGTTTGAATTTATTCCCCCAGGGAAAGATGCGGCCGTCTGTGCCCCGGGCAGCTTTTTCCCACTCCGCCTCGGTGGGCAGGCGTTTACCCTTCCACTTGGCATAGGCAACCGCAGCGTTCCAAGTGACATAGACCACAGGATGATCGCCCAGACCCGCCGGATAGTTCTTTCCTTCCCAGTGTTCCGGCAAAGTACACCCGGTGGCATCCACAAACTCCTTGTATTGCTTATTGGTTACTTCATATTTATCAATATAGAAGGCATCTACCCTTACCTTATGGGCAGGCTGGGCGTTATCGTTATACTTCTCCATGCCTCCCAATTTGCGCACCAGGTCTTTGACTTGCTCATTAGTCAGTCCCATCACAAACTCCCCGGCCGGCACCAGCACCATCCCCTCAAATGACTTTGCTTTTGCCTGCCCACTGGGGGCCGAAAGAAGCAAACCAACTACAGCAAATGAAAGTAATATTCTTTTTGGCATCCTTTTTTCCTCCTCAGCAAAATTACCGTACCCAGTTGTAGGAGCGGCATCTTGCCGCGAATAATCGTGGGGGGGTTGAACCTACTACCTCGGCACTGTTCGCGCCTGGAAGGCGCTCCTACTGCTAGGCGACAGACTTCTGCTACCATTACTTGACACAGCGAAAGCCCACATAATCCACGGCAGTATCGGGGGGCAGTTTGTCGCGGGCCACCGTGGTGGCCTGATGAGGTCTGCTCTTCCAGGAGCCGCCGCGCACTACCCGATGGGTTTTGCTGCCGGCCGCCGGGTCACTGAGTTTGTGCCCCGGATAGGCGGCATACCAGGTAGCCGTCCATTCGGCAACATTACCGCTGAAATCGTAACAATCGTTGTGGCTCTGCCCCTTTTCATAGCGCCCGGTTATGCTGGCGGCATTAAAGCCGCTGCCCCGTATATTAGTGCGATTCTGGCGGAAGACCTGGCCCCAGGGAAAAATGTGTCTGGTGCCGTCGCGGGCGGCCATCTCCCACTCCACCTCGCTGGGCAGGCGCTTACCGGCCCACTTGGCATAGGCTGCGGCATCCTCCCAACTGACGTTTACAACCGGATAGTCGCCCTTCTTCTTTGAAGGCTCCCCATATTTCCAGTGCTTGGGCGCCCGATGTTTAGTGGCCTTGACAAACTTAGCATACTGGCGGTTGGTTACCTCATATTTATCAATATAAAAAGGCTTTACCTTAACCTCGTGCCGGGGTTGCTGATCAAAAAAGTCCTTCGGCTTGGCTTTCAGGCGCTTCACCATCCAGCCAACCCGCTTGGCAGGCACCCCCATCTCCAGGACTCCTCCCGCAATGCGCACCATCTCATCCCGGTTCTGGCCGCTTTTCACCAGCACGATTTCAATAGAATTAACCTGGCCCGGGCGAATCCTTACCACCCAGTCTTCCTCCATATAGCCGACATTATAGCCGCTGACAACGTGCTTGCCGGTCTCCACCCCGATTTTAACTGTTTTCAAGGGCTTGGGGGCAACGGCTTGCCCGTCAACCAAGAGAAAGGCTGCCGGGGTACACTTTATTTGCAATTGTTCCAGCTTGGCCTGGGCCGCCGGGGCGCTGGCCAAAAAGAAACCCAGCATCACACTAAGTAACAACAACCACTTACTTCTCACCGTTTTTACCTCCAGAATCTGTCATTGCGGGGCATAGCCTTGAAAAGTCGGGGAAGGCATAGCCGACGAAACACCGGACATGTCCGGTCACAAAAAGAAATTGTTTCGCTTCGCTCGCAATGATATCGTTTGATAAATTGCAGAGTTGTAGCCTTCAGAAGTGCAACTATTATGCCGAGAAAACCCAAATTCACCACCTGGTCTGAAAACAAAGGCTGACGGCTTTGTAAAAAGTCCATCTGCGGCGTTGCGCGGCATCCTCGGTCACTGCAGCGTACCTATAAGTACGCCTCGTTCCTTCGGATTTGCGCGCCTTACATCTGGAGCTTTTTGCTTTGCCGTCCAGTTCAGAAAGGTTCAGAGCAAGGCGCCGAGCGGATTTGAGCGGCAGGCGTAGCAGAGCTACGTTGAGCATCAAATCGGTGAAGGCAACGCAGCTTCTGGGCCTTTCTGGGCAGCCGACTTCCAGAATTAGGCGGTGGATTTGGGAAAAGGGAATAAAAAAAGCGGGGTCAGGGGGTACCGCCCTTAATGCGTTGAGGGATTTAGGGGATCTAACCTAACTCTCGCAAAAAACCTTAGAGTTAAGCCCTTAGTAGTACCCGTCTGACCCCGCTTAGGGGCAAGTGAATAGATTTAGATATGTTGCAACTAATGTACCACTTTTGCCAAAAAGGCTGGGGGCAGGTAAAAAAAATTTATAATCGCTTGTTATTGGCGAGTAAACGGGGTATTAAGGGATTGAAAAGTGGAAAAGTGGAAGAGAAAAAACCAAGGAATTCGCTCTGCTGACTAAGGCAGTGACGCCATAGTCAGGGCTAAACTAGGGCATGGGTGCCATAAAGCAAGGGGGTGCGGATTTCGGAATGCGGATTTAAAAAAACTCCGCAATCTGATGGTGGATTTGGGGCAAAAAGGTTGCCCTTTATAATAACCCATGCTATGATTAAATGCAGGAAAGAGCAACTATTGCCTTTGCTTGGGAGGAAGGACATGAAAACATTGATTGAAAAAGCCAATGTGCTAATGGAGGCGCTGCCGTACATACAAAAGTTTGCCGATAAGGTAGTCGTGATTAAATACGGCGGCGGTGCTATGAAGGATGAGCGGCTTAAGGAGGATTTCGCCCGCAACGTAGTCCTTATGAAGTGCATTGGGTTGAAACCGGTAATCGTTCATGGAGGCGGCCCCCAGATTGATAAGATGATGGAACGTTTGGGAATTGTTCCTATATTTGTCTCCGGAATCCGCAACAGCCCTCCCGAGGTGATGGAAATTGTGGAAATGGTGCTCACCGGCCAGATTAATAAGGAAATCGTCAGCCTCATTAACCATCATGGGGGCAAGGCCATCGGCTTAAGCGGCAAAGACGGCGACCTAATCCAGGCGGAAAAGATGCGTCCGGGCTCAAATCCCTATCTTACCGGGGCCAAAGGGGCGGACATGGGACAGGTGGGACGGGTGGTCAACATCAACGCCCGCGTTATTGAACTGCTGGACAGTGACAAGTTTATTCCTGTTATTGCCCCCATAGGGGTAGGATCTGATTGCACAAGTTATAATATCAACAGCGACGAGGTTGCCGGGGCGATGGCGGCTATTCTGCGGGCGGAAAAGCTGGTCTTTCTTACCGATGTACCCGGCATCTACGACAAGGACGAGCAAATACTGACCAGCATCAGCGAGGAGCAGGCGCGGGGCATGATCTTGAAGGGAGCGATTACACGCGGGATGCTGCCCAAAATGCAAGCCTGCCTGTATGCCCTGCGCAGCGGGGTCAACAAGGTCCATATTATTGACGGGCGGGTACCCCATGCCTTACTTCTGGAAATCTTTACCGACAAGGGAATTGGTACGGAAATAGTACGCTCC
>QIFF01000009.1 GCA_003230635.1 bacterium
TGTTATGGCCGGCCCTTGTGCGGTGGAAAGCCGGGAATCAATTCTGGAAATCGCCCAGGCGGTTAAAGCGGCCGGCGCCAATTTTTTACGGGGGGGGGCCTTTAAGCCCCGCACCTCGCCTTATGCCTTTCAGGGCCTGGGTGAGGAGGGTTTAAAATACCTGGCTGAGGCCAGGGAGCAGACGGGGCTGCCGGTGATTACCGAGTTGATGGACCCGCGGGATATTGACCTGCTTTTGGAGTATGCGGATATTATCCAAATCGGCGCCCGCAACATCCAGAATTTTAAGCTCTTGACCGAGGTGGGGCATCATGACAAGCCGGTTTTCCTAAAGCGGGGCTTGAGCACCACCATTAAGGAATTTCTGATGTCCGCCGAGTATATCATGGCCCAGGGGAATTACAAGGTTATCCTCTGTGAGCGCGGCATTCGCACCTTTGAGGATTACACCCGCAATACCCTGGATTTGAGTGCTGTTCCGGTAATCAAATCGTTGAGTCATCTGCCGATTATAGTTGACCCCTCGCATGCAGCGGGCAAATGGTCGCTGGTTCCCGCCCTGTCCAAGGCAGCGGTGGCGGCCGGTGCTGACGGCCTGATGGTAGAGGTGCATAACTGCCCGCAAAACGCCCTCTCGGATGGGGCGCAATCTCTCCTGCCCAAAAAATTCCAGGCCATGATGCAGCAGCTCAAAGGCATTGCCCAGGCCGTGGGCCGGGAAATCTAAGCATGGAGGCCGACTTTAACAAGCTTGCTATTCTTGGAGTAGGGTTAATCGGCGGCTCCCTGGGGATGGCCTGCAAGGAGCGCGGCTTCGGTGGGCAAATCATTGGGTATGGGCGCTCAGAAGAGCGACTGCGTCTAGCCCTCCGCCTGGGAGCAATTGACAGCTATCAGACCGACCTGACCCGGGGCTGGGAAGAGATAGACCTGGTGGTTCTGACCACCCCGGTCGCTCAAATCATCCCCCTCTTAGAAAAGATTGCCCCCTGCCTCAAAAGCGGGACTATTGTTACTGATGTGGGAAGCACCAAGGCTGCCCTGGTGCAGGCTGCGGAACAAATCCTGGGCATGGACAAGTTTTTTGTCGGGGGTCATCCCATTGCCGGCACGGAAAGATCAGGGGTGGAAGCGGCCTTCCCAGCCCTGTTTGAAAAAGCCAAGTGCATCCTCACCCCTACCCCAGCCACCAACACCTGCGCCTTACAAACCGTCCAAAAGCTCTGGCAGAAGCTAGGTAGTGAAGTACTGCTCATGGATGCCCAGGAGCACGATTACGCCCTGGCTGCAGTCAGCCACCTGCCGCATATTGTGGCCTATAGCCTGGTTAACACCGTCCTGGGGCTGGAGAATTCCCGGCAAACGCTGCTTTCTCTCTCCGGGGGCGGGTTTAGGGATTTTACCCGCATTGCCGCCAGCGACCCCGCTATGTGGCGGGATATTTGTCTGGCTAACAGGGACAACCTGTGCAGTGTAATTGATAGTTTTCAGGAGCAGTTGGCAAAAATGAAAACCCTCATCCAGCACGGTGAGAGCGAGAAATTATTCCAGGAGTTTCAATGCGCTAAGAAGGTCAAAGAGGGATGAACATTGCTGTTTTCATTGACCGGGATGGGACAATCAATGAGGACGTAAACTACCTTAACCAGGTGGAAAATTTATGTCTAATTCCTCGTGCCATTGAGGCAGTTAAAAAAATTAATGATCGTGGCCTTAAAGCAATAGTCATTAGCAATCAATCCGGGGTAGCCCGCGGCTATCTGTCTGAAGAAACACTGGCCGAAATTCACCAGCGCCTGACCCAATTACTGGCTGAGCAGGGGGCGCATCTGGACGGGATTTATTACTGCCCCCACCATCCGAATGAGGGCTGCGACTGCCGTAAGCCCGCTTCCGGAATGCTGCTGGCCGCCGCCCGGGATTTAGATATTGACTTGGCGCATTCCTTTATGATCGGGGACAAAAACAGTGACGTCAAGCTGGGACATAAGCTGGGGCTGACCACCGTCTTGGTGCTGACCGGCTACGGGCGGGAGGAATTGGAGGTATTGCAAGGCCAAAAGGAGCAGCCGGATTTTGTCGCCGAGGATTTATACCGGGCGGTGGAATGGGTGCTTGTCCGCTCTGATGGTGTTATAGGGTCAGGGTGAGGGGGAAGGGGAAGCTCTGAACTCATTAATTATCGTAGCCTTCAGCCTGGGGGCTTTTTTTCTGGCTTATAAATTTTACGCCGCTTTTTTGGGGCGGCAAATTTTTGCCCTGAATCCCAGTGCCCGCACGCCGGCCCATGAATTTGCAGACGGAATAGATTATGTGCCGGCCAAAAAGTTTATCCTCTTCGGCCACCATTTCACCTCCATTGCCGGGGCGGCCCCCATTGTAGGCCCGGCGATTGCGGTGATTTGGGGTTGGCTGCCGGCCCTGATATGGGTAGTCCTGGGCACAATTTTTATTGGGGCGGTACACGATTTCGGTGCCCTGGTGGTCTCAGCCCGCTGTAAGGGCTGCTCCATTGGGGAGCTTACCAGCGGTTTGGTGAGCCCACGGGCGCGCACCCTGTTCCTGCTCATAATATTCTTTTTGCTCTGGGTGGTAATAGCGGTATTTGCCCTGATTATCGCCATATTGTTTATCCGCTATCCGGCGACGATTCTCCCGGTAGCGGTTGAGATGGTTCTGGCGGTAGGAGTGGGGTTTTGTTTTTACAAAACCAGTTGGGGAGAGACCGTTCCCTCCCTAATCGCCCTGGCAGTGATTTGTATAACCTGCTATCTGGGAACGCTATATCCCATAAAACTGGGCGCCACCTTGCTGGGGACTGAGCTTTTTAGCTGGATTGTGCTTGTTCTCTTATATGCTTACCTGGCGGCGGTGTTGCCGGTCTGGGTACTATTGCAGCCGCGCGACTATATTAACGCCCAGGCGCTCTTCCTGGGGCTGGGCTTGATGTATCTGGGCCTAATAATTCTGCATCCCCCGATGGTAGCTCCGGCAGTACAGTTAAGCCCGGCCGGCGCCCCTCCCCTTCTTCCCTTTCTCTTTATCATTGTGGCATGCGGCGCGGTTTCCGGCTTTCACAGCCTGGTTTCTTCCGGCACCAGCGCCAAGCAGTTGGCTAACGAGAGCGATTCCAAGCTGATCGGCTACGGGGCAATGGTGGGGGAAGGAGTCCTGGCGCTTATGGCGATTATGGCCTGCACGGCAGGCTTTCCCTCGCCGGCGGCCTGGCGGCAGCACTATGCCAGTTGGGGAGCGGCCCAGGGGCTGGGGGAAAAGATTGGGGCCTTTGTCAGCGGGGGGAGCAAATTCCTGGGCGCCTGTGGGTTGTCGGCTTCATTTGCCACCGCAGTGCTGGGGGTAATTATCATCAGCTTTGCCCTGACCTCAATTGACACCGCCACCCGCCTGCAGCGCTACACCGTGGCTGAGTTGGCCAAGGGCTTTGGCTTAGACTTTTTGGGAAACCGCTACCTGGCCGGAATAATCGCCGTAGGAACCGCCTTGCTTCTGGCTGTTGCCAAGGGGGGCAAGGGGGGATTAGCTTTATGGCCGCTGTTCGGCACCTCAAACCAACTACTGGCCGGCTTGGCCCTGCTGGTCATTACGCTTTATTTGTTCAAGCAGGGCAAACCCATAAAATATACCCTCTTTCCCATGATTTTTATTATGCTGATGACCATAGGAGCCATGCTGCTTAATCTGAAAAACTATATCAGCGCCGGCAACTGGTTGCTTACTGTGGCGGGAAGTGCTATTCTTTTCCTGGCCCTGTGGCTGATTTACGAAACCTGGGGGGGATTTCGGAGTAAAGCTTATGACTGATGATTTTGAGGTTTTATTTGAAAAAGCTGCCCAAATCCACGGCCACAAGTGTCCCAGCCTGTTCTACGGGGTAACGCTGGGGCTTTTGGCTAAACGGGCGGTGGTCAGTCCGGTAGAGCATATTATTCTGGAGGGCAGCAGTAAGTGTATTCGCGATGGGGTTAAGACTGTATTGCAGGATTGTGCGCTATGTGATAAAGTAGCGGTAGTAACCGATTCCCCTGCTTGTGCTTTGACTATCGGGGGAGTTGGCTGGCAGCAGCGTTTTTCTGTTTCTCAGAAAGTGCGGCGGCAAATCAACCAGTGGAATAAGGAACTGCCCTTGCCGGAATTCCAAACCAGGGGGGTGAGCTGGCTCAGAGGGCTGAAAGAGAATGAGCTAATTTTTGAAGAGGAAATATCAACCCGCTAATTCAACCAGTTAGATGAATAGAGTACATGTAATGTCTAAAGCTAATCGTTTGAACTATTTATTTTTACTACTGTTACCACTTTTATTTACTCTGTCGGCTTGTGCCCAGGGGTTTGGTGTTGATACGTCTTCCAGCGCCAAGAGGTATGACCCCAGCGACGGCCCCTTCAAGCTGGCTCAGGTCAAGGACAATATTAATACCTATCGCAAGTTTGTCCATAACAATCCCAACAGCCGCCACCTACCCATGGCCATCAATCGTTTGGGAGAGTTGTTGGTATTACAGGGGGAAAAAGAACCCCTGGAGACCTTTGTTAAAACCTTCCCCGAATACAAACACAAGGTAACCGCCGCCTTGGACGAGATTCATTTAATTGAGAAGGTAAATCAGCACATGAACGAGGACCCGGCGCTGGCAAAAGACAGCAGTCACTTAAAAATCCGCCGCGGGGAGTGGTTTTACGCCCACCATTACTTCAAGGCCTTTGTAAAGCTGGAAGACACCCAGGGGCTGGGGGCAATGTATGAACTACGCATTGATAAGCACAAACACCCGGATTTCATCAGGATAGAACTGATGCCCGGGGTTTCCTTTGCCATGGAAGAGAGCTTTCATGCCTTGACCAATGTGCGCTACAAAATCGTGGTCGCCCAATCCGCTCCCCTGGGAAAATATAAAGTAGACGTCGCTTTCGGCGCCTACCGCAGAGAGGAGGGCCGCTGGAAGCGCAGGGACGGCTCCGGGGTTGTGCACGAAATAGAAGTAATCAACGATGATGTTACCGATATTGAAGAGTTGCGGGTGGATTTTCGGGCGGTCAGTTATTTTGCGGAAAAAATGGCTGAGGCCAGACAGCACCTCAAACACTTGCGCCCCCCGACAACAACTGAGTTCAGCAAGCACTATATGTATGCCTATGACCTGGCTGAATATACGGTGCGGGTGGAGAAATACCAGACTTTTCAGGCGATGGTTCTTTATCACCTGTATATAGCCAGCCAGAATTCCGATCCGGTATTCAGCCGGCAGGCTAACCTATATTTGCAGCAATTAGGGCCCCAACCCCCCGGCCTGGAATTTGTTCCCTATATAGGTGATTAAAGGAGGTCCTCCCCTTGCGCAGGAAACTGCTTTCCATAATTTGTTTGCTGGCGCTGATTGTTGCCTGCGGATGCCGGGACAAGAAAAGCCCCGCTGGCGCCAAAGCCAAGGCTTCAGCCTCCCAGACGGTGCTGGCAAGTATTGACGGGGAAAAGATTACCCTCCATGATTATCAGCAATCCCTGCAGCAGCTTACCCTGGCCTATGCCCAACTGCGGGGTACCCCCGGGGGAGAAGAAAGCTTAAACAAATTGCAGCGGGACTTGTTGGAACAGTTGATTGCCAAGCGACTTATGCTGAAAGAGGCCCGGCGGCTGCGGTTGGAGGTCAGCCCGGTGGAGCTTGAAAAGCAAAGCCAGAAAATCGCCGCTGATTACGCAGAGGGTTCCTTTGTAAAAAACCTCCGTCAGGAGGGATTGACGCTGGCACAGTGGCAGCAAAATATGGGGAAAGAATTATTAGTCAAAAAGCTCATTGCCCAGGAAATAGAAAAACGGGTTGAAATAAGCGATGAAGAAATCAGCAAGTATTTTCAGAAACATAAGGATGAGTTCAAGCGCCCCGAA
>QIFF01000104.1 GCA_003230635.1 bacterium
GCCTTATTTGGTTTTCAACCTTGTACCAGATTTTGACATCATCGGCGATTTTTTCCGAGCGCACAATTGCCATGATGTCAAAGTCGCTTTCGTAACTGGTGAAGTGGTCTTCCTTGTGATCATAGCGAAAATCGTAGTCCACGAAGTCTCCCCGGGCGTAACTGCCGAACAAAATAATCATCTCCACCCTTGTTGTGGCACGAATGATTCCGACAATACTTTCCAGTTCGCTGCGTTTGTGTTCAGGAAGATGTTCGGTGGTTGTTTTCATAATAGCTCGTGTAGGTTGGGTTGAGGAACGAAACCCAACAACCAGGCAGTGCCTGGAGCCAATTTTTTGTTGGGTTTCATTTTCATTCAACCCAACCTACCTGCTACCTGCTACTTTTTATTGCAATAAGTAGCTAAATAATATATCGTATAAAGACCAAATGTCAATTAAAATTACCAAATGCCAAATTTAATTTGATATTTGTCATCCCCCTGCTTTCGCAGGGGCAAGCCTCTGTGCCCTCTGTGGTTGGGTTTTAACAAAATGTATATCTGTGATGAAGAATACGAAATAATCGTAGTTGGGGCCGGGCATGCCGGTTGTGAGGCCGCTCTGGCCTGCGCCAGGATGGGGGCCAAGACCCTCTTGCTGACCATGAATCTGGATACGGTGGCCCTGATGCCCTGCAACCCGGCCATCGGCGGGGTGGCCAAGGGGCATCTGGTGCGCGAGATTGATGCCCTGGGCGGGGAGATGGCAAAGAACATTGACCGCACCGGGATTCAGTTTCGCATGCTGAATACCAAAAAGGGGGTGGCGGTTCAGGCACCCCGCGCCCAGGCCGATAAGCAGCAGTATCGCCTCAGTATGCGTCAGGTGCTGGAGGCCCAGGATAACTTGCATTTAAAGCAGGAGATGGTGGAGGATGGTGGATGACCTTCTGGTAGAGAAGGGGCGGTTGCTGGGGGTGGCTACCCAGGAGGGCGCCCGCTACCACGCCAAGGCGGTAGTCATCTGCACCGGCACATTTTTGAACGGCTTGATTCACCTGGGCTTGATCAGCTATGCGGCCGGCCGGGCCGGGGAGTTCCCGGCGCTTAAATTGGCTGCTTCCTACCAGAGGTTGGGTTTTGAGCGGGGGCGTTTAAAGACCGGCACCCCTCCCCGCCTGGACGGGAAAACGATTGATTTTAGCGCTGCTTCTGTCCAAAATGGCGATTTCCAGCCCCAGCCCTTTTCCTTTGCCACTACCCGGTTGAACTGTGAGCAAATCCCCTGTTACCTGAATTATACCAACCCCAAGACCCATGAGATTATCCGCCGCAATCTGGATAAATCCCCCCTCTACTGCGGGCGTATCAAGGGCGTCGGGCCGCGTTATTGCCCTTCCATTGAGGACAAGGTGGTGCGCTTTGCCGACAGGCCCCGCCATCAGATTTTCCTGGAGCCGGAGGGGCGTTATACTTCTGAAATCTATGCCAACGGGGTCTCCACCAGCCTGCCCCTGGAGGTGCAGATTGAATTTTTGCGCAGCATAGAAGGGCTGGAGCGGGTAGAGGTAATGCGCCCGGGTTATGCCATTGAGTATGACTTTATTCCCCCCACCCAGTTGAAGCCCACCCTGGAGACCAAGCTGGTAGAGGGTTTGTACCACGCCGGGCAGATTAACGGCACTTCGGGTTACGAGGAAGCGGCGGCGCAGGGGCTTTACGCCGGAATCAATGCAGTGCTTAAAATCCGGGGCAGGGAGCCCTTCTTACTTTCGCGGGCCCAGGCTTATATAGGGGTGATGGTGGATGACCTGGTTACCAAGGGTACTCTGGAACCCTACCGCATGTTTACCTCGCGGGCCGAGTACCGCCTGCTTTTGCGCCAGGATAACGCCGATTTGCGCTTGATGGAAATCGGTCACAATTTGGGACTGATTGGCGGGGAGCAATTTAAGTTTTTAGGGGAGAAACGCCGCCAGCTTGCTGCAGGAGTAGCCTATTTAAAGAAGACTTATCTTGCCCCGGGGAACGGAACAGATGGGTGGTTCCAAAGGCATCAGTTGCCTGTCTTGAAAAACCCCAAACCCCTGGCCGATATTTTGAAGCGCCCGGGGGTGGGGTATAATGAATTGAAAGAACTGGGTCCCAAAGTGCCTGATGTTCCGCCAATGGTGGCTAAGCAGGTGGAATGGGAGCTGAAATACGAGGGGTATATCCAGCGCCAAAGGCTGCAGGTGCAAAAATTCCAGCGCCTGGAAAGACAAAGCATCCCTTTAAAAATTGATTATCAAGCCATTCCCTGTTTATCAACTGAAGTGCGCCAGAGGTTTGAGCAGGTGCGCCCGCTTTGTCTGGGGCAGGCGGCGCGCATTCCCGGTATCACCCCGGCGGCCATAGCCGTTCTGATGGTCTATTTGCAGAGGGCGGCAAAGGTGGAACCACAGAGTGCACAGAGGAAAATTAGTCGTCAGTAGGGTGGATTAAGGAGCGCAGCGACGAATCCACCGTCAAAATTTGGTGGATCCGCTTTGCTTGATCCACCCTACGACTGTTGACGGACGACTGTGGTTAGTTTTTAGGGAGGGTGGCATGCGTAAAAGTATTTTATTAGTTCTGCTTTGTATAGCTGGCTTGGCTTGCAGCACCCTTGGCGAACCCTTCAAGCCGCCTCGCCCTGAGCCGGATGTGGAGGCGGAGGCAATTGATAAGTTAAGTGTTGAGGATTCCTTGCCCGCTTCGCATTTAATGGAGGACGTAGCAGGCAATATCTCTCCGGATGACAGGAAATACCTGGACGAGAAATGCAGCCGCTGCCATGAGTTGGATCGCATCCTCTGGACTCATCGCGCCCCCCGCTCGGTATGGAAAAGGGTGCTGGATGAACCGCAGCACCGGGAAGTGAGGCTGGGGCCGAGAGGGAAAGAGCGAATTTACAAAATCTTTCACTCCCGCCAGTAAGGGTGGGTTTGGTAGGCGCAGGCTTCAGCCTGCGAGGGAACGCAGCCTAAAGGCTGCGGCTACCAGGGCCAGTTATTTCCCAATACAAAAATTACTGAAAATCCGCTCCAGTAAATCCTTGCTAGTGTTCAGACCGATGATCTCTCCCAGGTTGTCCAGGGCTTCTTTAATATCTGTGGCGATTAACTCCGGCAGGGGCGCATGCTGTGCCTGATTAAGTCTGGTCAGGGCGTGGGCTAAGGCCTGGCGGTGGCGCAGGTTAGTGAGCAATACTTCCTGCTGATTTGTGTTCCGCCCATGGTGTAAGAGTTGAACAATTTGTTCCTCCAGTTGCTCTGTTCCCTTACCATGTTTGGCGGAAATCTTAACCAGCCTTACCCGGGGCAAGTCAGCTTTGATTTGTTCCAGTTCAATGGCTTGGGGCAGGTCTTGTTTATTTATTACCACTACCGTCTTGGTCTTGTCCACCATTTGCATAAGGCGGTGGTCATCTTGCTCTAAGGGCTGGCTGCCGTCCAGCAGCAGTAAAATCAGATCGGCCCCTTGCAGGCTGCTTATGCCCCGGCGAATGCCTTCCTGTTCCACCTCATCCTGGCTGTGGGTAATTCCGGCGGTGTCAATCAGGCGCAGGGGAAAACCGGCCAGTTGGAATGACTCTTCAATTGTGTCGCGGGTGGTTCCGGGCACCGCCGTGACAATCGCCCGTTCTTGTTTAAGCAGGCGGTTCAGCAGGCTGGACTTGCCCACATTGGGGCGGCCGGCCAGGACTACCTTAATCCCTTCCCGCAGCAGTCGCCCCTCTTCAAAGCTGGCAATCAGACGACTTATTTGCCGGTTTATTTCCTCCAATTCGGTTTTGATGGCTGTCCTGTCACTGGCCTCCAGGTCTTCTTCTGGGAAATCCAATTCCACCTCCACCTGGGCCAGTACGTTCAGCAGTTGCTCTTGCCAGGCCTTGATCTGTTGGGAAAGGGTTCCCTCCAACTGGGCGGTGGCTGCCTTCAGAGCGGCGTCACTTTTGGCGTTTATAACCTCAATTACCGCCTCGGCCTGGGTCAGGTCAATGCGTCCGTTTAGGAAGGCGCGTTTGGTGAATTCGCCGGGTTCAGCCAGGCGTGCCCCGGCCTGAAGACACAAGTCCAGGGTTTTGCGCAGTGGCAGGCTGCCCCCGTGGCAGTTGATTTCCACCACATCCTCACGGGTGAAGCTGTGGGGAGTGCGCATAATGGAAAGCAGCACCTCGTCTATATCCCCCCGGCCGTTGTGAATAAAACCGTGATGCAGGGTATGAGAGGAGAAATCTTTTATTTCCTGTTCCCCCGAGGGGCGGAAAATTCGGCCGGCAATGGCCAGAGCAGCCGGGCCGCTCAGGCGTACAATCCCAATCCCGCTGCTGCCGGGTGGGGTAGCCGGGGCGACTATTGTGTCTAAATTATCAAGCATTGTTTACTCTACCTTAATCACTTCCGTCTTGACCTCGTCAGGGGTAACGGTAACCAGCACATAGTGGAAAAAGCTGTTTTTACCGTGTAGGGGTGCGCCTGCTCCTCCGGTAATGATATAGTTTGTTTTCCCCTTTTGGATTTCCCCGTAGCTGTGGATATGAGCGGCGAATACCGTGTCCACCTTATATTTTGCCACCAGGTCAAAGAGCCATTGGGTATTCAGAGGCAGATCCATCCCGTAACGGCGCTGGGGATGGGGGTCAAAGGGGGGCACATGCAGGAAGATAAAACTGCGCAAATCGGTATTGGCGGCCAGTTCCTTGCTCAGCCAGCGGTATTGGGTGTCACTCAAGCGTGCATAAGAGTTATCCAGGATGATAAAATGGCAACCGGCAAAGCGGAAGGAATAGTAGGCAGGGCCGAATAGTTCGTTAAAAACCTTTCTCCCCCGGCGCAGGATATCGTGATTGCCCAGGGCAAAGAAAAAGGGGTAATCGGCTTCCTGAATGAAGTTCAGGAATTGATAGTATTCTGCTCGGGTACCGTTAGTGACAATATCGCCGCAGTTGACCAGGAACAAGGGCTTATGCCGGTTGGCCCGGCGCAGGACTTTTTGGAAAATTTTGGGGTTGTCGCGGTTATCCCCCATAACCACAAATTGAAAGCCGGGTTCATCCCAAAGGGTCTTCAGCTTAATCCGCTTGTTTTGGCCGGGCGCCAGTTCCAGTTGGAAGCTAATCCCCTTGTCGCTGGCCTGGAAGCTTTCCACCCCTTCCAGGCTAATGCGGGAGGGATAGAGATTGGCTAGTTTAAACTTGAGCTTTTGGGGGCTGGTGGTTGCTGTTTTTTGCCAGGGATAGAGCTTAATCTGGGCGGAAAGTCCCAGCAGCCAGACCTGAACCTCGTTTCCTTTCAGACTGCGGATAAATCCGCCTTCAACCTCAACCACCGTGTTGCCGACCCGCACCCGGGACAGACCCCCGGTCAGGGCTGCTTGCTGCTCGGCCCAGACCGTGTTTCCCAAGCCTAACAGCAGCGCAAGTCCCAAGACCAGCCAGAGCCTGGCAGGTTTGTTAATACCTTTCACAGGTTTTCCCTGAATAGCTTACGCAGTTTTTCCCGGTCTTCTTCCAGGGCCTCTTTCCCACTCTCCAGATTTTCTTTAAGCGCCCGGGGCAGGAGTTTGTCCACGTCGGGCTGATACCTTTCTTGCAGTTTCCCCCCCTCCTTTTCCAGTCTTCCCCGGTATTTTTTTATGGTATTCATTCCTCGTTTAACGTCCTTGAGGAATTTATCCAATAAGCTGGTGGGCAGGAAATCGGCCAGTCTGTCGGCCACCGGCATGAAGATGTGAGCGGTACGGCTCTCTTCTATTATTTCCTGGCCGTTCGGGATAAAGTTTCCCATTAGCATTAATATGACTGCGATTAGCATACTGGCTTTTAGCAATCCCAGCAAGGCGCCCAGCAGTTTGTCCATGGGGCTTAGCCCGGCCTTTTTCAAAAAGCCCTTGCTTATCCGTCCGACCAGGATGCCGCAGGCGAGCACCCCCACAAAAATCAGGAAGAATCCCAGAAAGGTTGCCGCGCGTTCGCTTCCCAGTGTTTCAGTTAAATGTTCCGCTCCCCACTGGCAATAACGGGTAGCCAGAATGGCGGCTAAGACAAGGGAACCAAAGGAAATCAGTTCGCGCACCAGTCCCCGCCAGAGGCTGTAAGCTATACTGGCCACCACAATTGTGATGATGAGAGTATCTAACCAGGACATGTTTTATCCTTTTGGGCATCCTTTAGTTTCACTCCGGTATGTCCTTAACACAACGCAGACCTAGCGTGTTCAAACGCACCTGGGGAGCCAGCGAGTTACGGGTGCTGATGCTGATCAGTTCCCCCCGGTCGTTCCAGCTCCCGCCCCGTATTATCCGGGTACGCTGCTGCTGCGGTCCCCGGGGATTTTGCTTTGGACTGCGCTGGTAGTAGGTGGCCGAATACCAATCGCTGCACCATTCCCAGACATTACCCAGCATGTCGTACGCTCCAAAGGGGCTGATCCCATACGGGTAACTGCCTACGTTAGTGGTTATTTTTTTGCCCGCCTCAATGGTGTTGGCGGAGCGCAGTTGCCATTTATTGCCCCAGGGGTAACGCTGCAGTTTTAAGCCCTTGGCGGTTTTTTCCCATTCGGCTTCGGTCGGCAGGCGTTTGCCCGCCCATTTAGCATAGGCGTTGGCATCCTCCCAGGAAATACCGATGACGGGTTGGGCGTCGTCACCCCATTTGGGGTCATGGGGATAGGCTGGCTGGCGGTGGCCGGTATCT
>QIFF01000150.1 GCA_003230635.1 bacterium
CCCGAGAAGGCTCCCCCCCCGTGACTTCCCACCCCGCCGTAGGTGTCAACGATTATTTTACGCCCGGTCAAGCCGGTGTCGCCGTGCGGGCCGCCAACTACGAAACGCCCGGTGGGATTAATATGATAAATAGTGTCAGGGGTCAAAAGATTGGAGGGGATAACCGCCTTAATAACCTTTTCAATGATGTCTTTCTTGAGCGTTTCCATTGATACCTCAGCGCTGTGCTGGGAGGAAATCACCACCGTGGTTACCTTGACCGGCTTGCCGTCTATATACTCCACGGAAACCTGGGACTTGCCGTCCGGGCGCAGGTAATCCAGCACCCCATCCTTACGTACTTTGGACAGTTGCCGGGTCAGCTTATGGGCCAGGCTGACCGGCATGGGCATCAATTCCTCGGTATCGTTGCAGGCGTAACCAAACATCAAACCCTGGTCGCCCGCTCCTCCGGTATCCACCCCCTGGGCAATATCCGGGGATTGCTTGTCCACTGCATTAATCACGGCGCAGGTATTGCAATCAAAACCAAAAGCTGCATCGTTATAGCCGATTTCGTCAACAGTCTTGCGGGCGATAGCTGCCAGATCCAAGTCCGCAGTGGTAGTAATTTCCCCGGCAACAAAAATCAGGCCGGTAGTGAGCATGGTTTCACAGGCCACCCGCCCCGTGGGGTCTTGCGCCAGCACCGCATCCAGCACCGCATCTGAAATCTGGTCGGCAATCTTATCCGGATGCCCTTCAGTTACCGACTCCGAGGTGAAAAGAAAATCCTTCCGGCTCATTAAGTATCCTCCTCAAGTTAACCCATCCGTATTCTTCGCTTCAAACTGCGCCACTATAACATATCTTTGGGTTTTGTCAATCGTAATAGGGTTGGAAAAAATCATTATAACACAACAAGAGTCTTTTGCCAATCAAGTGCCAGTCATATTGAGTGACAAACTGGCGGGCAAGTTGGGCCATCTGCCGGCGGCGTTCGGGCTGCTGGCAAAGGGTTATGATTTGTTCGGCCATATCCTCAGGCTCATCGGCAATAACAATCTCCCTCCCGTCCGCAGCCCCAATCCCCTCCGCCCCTACTGAGGTGGATACCACCGGCAGCCTGGCGGCCATCGCCTCCAGGATTTTGATGCGCGTCCCTCCCCCGACCCGCAGGGGCACTATTGCCAAAGTGCTGTTAGTCAGGTAGGGGCGTATATCATCGGCCTGAGTGACCAACTGGATAGCATCATCATTAGCTAGTTCCTGGAAAGAGGACGGGGGATTAGCTCCAACAATTTGCCAGCGCACCAGGGGCAACTCCTTGCGCACCAGGGGCCAAACCCGGCGGTAAAAATCCAGTACCCCCTGGGAATTGGGCAAATAATCCAGGCGGCCGATAAAAAGCAGGCTGGGGTCTTGCGGAGGGGCAGGCTCCAGTTGGTAGTAATTCAAATCCACTCCGTTGGGAATTACCGTTACCTTGGCTTGGGGACTTAACTCTTGCAGATGCTCCTTCTCCTGCTCTGAGCATACCAGGCACAGGTCAAACCGGGCAGACAAGCGTGCCTCGTAAGTCCTGATTTTACCCAATTGAAGCCGCAGGTAAGCCCGTTTCATGGGGGATTTTTCCTGCTGCTGTAAGCGCTCAACCAAGACCGACAGCAGGTTATGGCTGTCAAAAACGCTGTGGGGGGGATTGGGCAAAAGGGGTAAATACTGGGCGGTATCCAGGTGGTCGCAGTGCAGTGTTTGATAATCTCCGTTTTGCAACTCCTGTTTTATGCGCTCAAGAAAGGAGGTGGAAAAATTTTTATTCAAGGGATAGGGGGTTTCCCCCAACAGACCGCCCAGCAGGTAAAAACTTCTTTTCAGGGCAGAGGGTTTGGGTTTGGACAGGCAAATAACCTGCCGGCAGAATCGGCTGTAATATTCCACCCCCTGGTTAGTCTCTGTAGCTTCTTGCGAAGTGAGTAAAGTGACTTCATGCCGGCGGGACAGCTCCCGTATGAGATGGGAACTGCGGATATAGCCCCCCCGATCCAGGGGGTAAGGCAGGCTCTCGGTAACAAAGAGGATTTTCATGGCTTGAACATTTTACTGTAAAAGTAAGGAATTAGTCAACCATAAGAACTTGCAGAAGTCAGATAAATCACTTATTATAACCTTGTGAAAAGGCAAACTTTGGAAAAATTAACTCAATCGAGACTTTTTGCTCCCATCTTGCGGGCCTTGGCCGGGCTGTATGGCCTTATTCAAGGGCTGCGGGTGTGGCTATATCAGCAGGGGATTTTCAAAAGCCACAAGCTGCCGCTCAAGGTGATCTGCGTGGGCAATCTGACGGTGGGGGGCACTGGCAAAACCCCGGTCGTAATCCAGCTTGCTCAACTCTTGCAGCGAGCCGGGCGCAAGGTGGTAATCTTGAGCCGGGGCTACAAGCGCAGCAGTAGCGAAGAAACCCTAGTCGTCAGCCAGGGACAGGGAGCACTGGTAAGCTGGCAGCAGGCCGGGGACGAGCCTTATTTGTTGGCCCAGGAGCTTGCCGTCCCAATCATAGTGGGCAAAAAGCGTTATCTTTCCGGGCAGTGCGCGTTGGCAGACTTCAGTCCGGATATTCTCCTGCTGGACGACGGTTATCAACACTTAAATCTTCAGCGCGATATAAACCTGCTGGTGATTAACGCCGCCAATCCCTTTGGCAACGGCTGCCTGCTGCCGGTTGGTATATTGCGGGAACCCCTGGCGACAATGTGGCGGGCGGATGTCATCCTTTTGAGCAAATCAGACCAGGCGCAAGATTTAAACCGCTTAATCCAGACTATCAAAGAGCATAATCCCCAGGCCCCGATTTTCAAGGCCGTGCATCAGCCCTCTGCCCTGGTGGAGTTAGGGACTGGAAAGGATTGGGGGCTGGACTGGCTGCAAGGCAAGCAAATCGTCGCCCTCTGCGGAATTGGCGATCCCGCCTCCTTCAGGCATCTCTTAGAGGGATTGGGGGCAGGGGTGGTCAAGGAGGGCTGCTATCCGGATCATTATGCCTACCAGCCCCAGGATTTGCAGCAACTAGCAGCAGAGGCCCTTAAAAACTCGGCCCAGGCGATTGTCACCACCGCCAAAGACGCCCTGCGTTTGCCGGAGGGGCAAAAGTCGGCGGATGGGCTGCCTGTTTTGGTGCTAAAGATTGAGCTGAAAATTGCAGATAAGCTTAAGGATTGGGAAGGGTTCTGGCAGGATGTGTGAGAATATGAGAAGGGTTTTTCTGTTGCGTCATCCCCATGTGCAGGCGGCTGATGAGGGGATTTGCTACGGGTCAAGCCATGCAGCTTTAAGCCCCCTGGGGGAAGAGCAAGCGCAAAATATGGTGGAATTTTTCCGCCGCTACTCCCTGGGGGCGGTTTATGCCAGTGATTTGCCCCGGGCCGCCCAGCCGGCCCGACTTGTGGCCCAACAGCAGGGGCTTGAATTGCAGTTGGTGCCCCAATTGCAGGAGGTTGACTGCGGGGAGTGGGAAGGGCTTAGTTACGACACTATTCAGGAGCAGTATCCCGGCCTGTACGAGCAATGGTTTTCCCTGGATGATGAATTCTATTTTCCCGGCGGGGAATCCCTTAAAGAATTTCGGGCGCGGGTGCTGCAAGCTTTTAGGGAAATTGTGCAGGGCAATTCATCAAGCGGTGAGAGCAACATTGCCATTGTCAGCCACGGCGGGGTGAACCGCATGATTCTGCTGGACTTGCTGCAACTGCCCCTAAAAGCTAGCTGGCAACTGGGGCAGGATTTCGCTGCCGTGAATATCATTGAATACCACTCCGATTACGCCATATTAAAATTGCTGAATGGGAGTTGCCAGAGGGATAAAAGATATGATGCGTAATGCTAATTACGGTTACTATGTCGGAGCGTTTGTTGATATTCTAGGTCAAAAAGAAGCATTCCAAGGGATTAATCACTTACCTAGAAACGAGGAAGAAAAAAGGAAATTGGAAGAAGTAGATGAAAACACTGCTTGTGTTATAGAGCGTTTTCGACAGAGATTTGGGGAGTTCTTTGCTGGATATATGAAAGAGGCTGGTTCCAGAGTAGAAGTTCCAAAAGCAGCCAAAAAACAATTTGAAGCAATGCGCAAATGTTCTCTGGAAGTTAAATTTGTTGCAGATAACTTGCAATATGTTGTACCTTTGCAAAGCGAAGAGTATCATTCGCCATGTATTAACGGTGTTTTTGGTATACTAGGAGCTTGTGGTGGAATGTTATTAATGTTCTTAGCTGAGGGGAAACCTTTTAGGGCAGGTATAGATGTTGGGATTGGGACAAGATTAAGGGATGGGGAAGTGTATGGCTCAGCCGTTTTTAATGCTTATGCATTGGAAAGTAAAATAGCTCAATACCCACGAATTGTTATAGGGGGCAACCTGATTAATTACTTAGGGTGTTTATCCCATAAAGTGCAACAACTACCTAATCAAACACCGGAAGATATTGAATGGTGCAAAAAGCTGGCTGAATGTTGTCTAAAAATGGTTGTGCCAGATATAGATGGACACAATATATTAGATTATTTAGGTGATAATTTTCAGAAGAATTATACTGAAAATTTATCAGGTGATATGAAGGAATTGAATGTTGAATGTTTTAAAAAGGCTTTTAATTTTGTTGAAAGCGAATATAAAAAACAAAGAGATGCCGTAAATAGTAAACTAGCGACTAGATATTATATGCTGTATAGTTATTTTCAGGCTAGACGCAAATTTTGGACAGAGTAAAGAACTGTGGATTCCGTGTCAAGCACGGAATGACAAATTCTCAATGAGATTCCTTCTCCCCCAAGGAGAGAGGGTAAGGCGTTGCCCCTAAGCCTTAATCATGGTTAAAAGCATTTTAAATTTATGTGTGGCTTTTAGGGCGTGGGGCTGATTGGCGGGCAGTATTAGCATTTCCCCTTCTTGCAGGCAAATAGAATCGCCGCAAATGATAATTTCCGCTTCACCCTCAAGAAGATGAACCAGGGCGTCAAACGGGGCGGTGTGCTCACTCAATTCCTGCCCCGCATCAAATGCAAACAGGGTTACTGTCCCGCTATTCTTTTTGAGTAAAGTTTTGCTTACCACGGCGTTTTCTTGATATGCTATTGAGCCGGCTAAATTTATAGCTTGTACAGTTTTGCATTCCATGTGGTTGTTCCTTCGTGCTGGTTTGTTTTAGGTTGTAGGGCACCCTATGTATTTATGTGTCAACTGAGCTTAGAATATGTGTATTTCAGAAGATAGTCAATAGGCGAACTTATCTTTATTCGGTTAGTAGTTGGTAGGTGCGTCATTGCGAGCGAAGCGAAACAATTTCGGTAAGGAGGGACAAGTTGTGAAAAAGATATATTTTTATGCCTTCTTGTTGCTTGCTTTGTTCACGATTATTTATCCCCAATCCGCATCGGCCGGGGACGAAATTCACGTACTCTACGACAGCGAGACAAAAAATCCGGAGTTGAAGCCAGGCTGGGGGTTTTCCGCTTTGGTAAAGAAGGGGAATTTAAGGATTTTACTGGATGCCGGTTGGCGTGAGGATGTTTTTAAGCATAATCTGGAAAAATCTGGCTACAGTCCCAAAGATATTGACTACATTGTTATTTCTCATGCGCATCCGGATCATTACGGAGGCTTAAGGTATTTGCTTTCGCAAAACCCCTCCATTCAGGTTTATGTTCCCGCAGATTTTAAGAATAACTACCCCGCCAATTGGAAGATTCAGACGGTGAAAGACCATATCAAGTTATCAGATGAGGTTTATGTTTTCCAGACCAAGCCCGACTCAGCACGCTTTGGGATAGAGGAAGAGCTTACCCTGGTGG
>QIFF01000156.1 GCA_003230635.1 bacterium
GTTACGGTGAGACCAAACCCCTCGCGGATAGACTTTTGTAAAACGACCGCCGCTCGCCGCTGCAAGGCATTGACCAGGGCTGTGTCCTGATGGCTTAGTAAAATTATGCGTTCTTCCTTGTGTTTTAGAACTGATTCGTAGACTTGAAAACCTTCCGGATCGTCAGTAGCAATATCACCCAGCAGCACAAGCGTGCAATCCACTTCCTTTCTTGCGATCTTAAATGCCTTAATCACTCCCTCGGGGTCCTTCCAGATATCGAAGCGAGATATCTGCGTGACCAGCGGCAGGTCGGTAGGAATATTATAATGGCTCAGGCGTTCGTTGATTTCTTCTTCGCTCATATCACGATTCTGGATAGCGAAGGGATCTATCGCCGGCATAAAAAATACTTGAGGCGCTTTGAGTTTCTGCTTGTATTCCTTAAGGCTCATAATAACGGCATCATACTTATTAACGAACGGTAACAAATAGCGCCAGAGCTGCTTGTTCGGGGCGGTCAAATCAATATGACAGCGCCATATCCAGGGACCCTTCTTGGTGTAGTGGTTAATCATGGGCAGGGGTTGGGGATCGTGAACAATAACTATGTCATGAGCAAGGTGGTTTCTAACCGAGTTTTCAAAGACCACCCTTTCGTAAATTTCCTGCTTTCTTGGGGTCAGATTGATTTCATCCCCCTGCAGAGCGTTGTGCATTTTCTTGGTAATGGAGAAGAAGTCAGGAGAACCCTGAATAACCCTCCATCCTGCCTTGATGCCGACGCTGTTCATCAAAAGCGCCAGTGATGACAACAGTTGCGCCACTCCACCGCCATAATAGGTTGAATTGACATTGGTTATGTGTATGTTCCTCAGGGGTTCAGCCTTTTTGTGGATTCTCTCGATGGCTTTACTCCCAACAAACTGTTCGTAATCTTCTAGCTGTATTAAATCGAATTTTTTGATCTCCATCTATGTCCCTCCTCTTTTAACCGTATTCCCGGTTGCAGTATTATACTGATGCAGGCATTCCATACCTTCTCTCCTACACACCCAGTTCTGGGTGCAAAGCTCAAAAACCTCCTTTTGGCTAATTCCCCTCTTTATTGAGATGTTTTTCTATACCCACCGCCCACTTCTTTACAATGGACGAGATAACTCCGGGCAAAAACTTACCCTTAAAGCTGGTAAATATACAGCAGGTTGGTCACCCCACGTTTTGCCAAAGGCAACCCCAAAATGAGGGCGACTCGATCACCGCAGCGGAAGCAATAGTCCTCAATCAGCCGGAGCCGCACAGTTTTTAGCAGTTCGTCCATTTGTTCAATATGGGGCATGGCCTTGCTGGACACCCCCCAGTATAGATTCATCCGGCGCTGGATGGAAGCCTGGGGGGTAAAGGCAATAATCGGAGTCTTGGGCCGATGCTTGGAGACTGCCAGAGCAGTATATCCGGATTGGCTAAAAACTACAATAGCGCGGGCTTTCACCTGGGTTGCGGCAGTGCGGGCGGCACGGGATATAGCGTCCGCCGATCTACGGCTATCCACTCGTCTAAGGGTGGGAAACTCACCGCTCAGCTTTAAGATGCTGCGCTCGGCGGCGCTGATAATTTTGTTCATCATAGAAAGAGCCTTCAAAGGATAGGCCCCGATTGAGGTCTCTGCAGAAAGCATTAGTACGTCGCTGCCATCGTAGACGGCATTAGCCACATCCGAAGCCTCAGCACGCGTAGGCCGTGGGTTGTGCACCATACTTTCCAGCATTTGGGTGGCAGTGATAACCAGCTTGCCAGCCCGGTTAGCGCGGGCAATGATATCCTTTTGCAAGCTCGGAAGCCTCTCGGGCGGCAGCTCTACCCCCAGGTCACCTCTTGCCACCATTACCCCATCGGCCACTTTCAGGATTGCCTTCAGGTGTTTTATGGCCTGAGGTGTCTCCAGCTTGGCGATAATCGGCAAAGTACTGCCCAAACGATCAATCTCCCGACGGACGGCAAGCACATCCTGAACGCTGCGCACAAAAGATATCGCCACATAATCTACTCCCGCCTTGACCCCTAAAGCTAAATCCGCCAGGTCCTTCTCCGTCAAAGCCGGAACTTGAAGTTCGCAGCCTGGAAGATTGACCCCCTTACGGTCACTGAGCGACCCGCCAGCGATTACCCGGCAGACAATATCCTCCCCCGCCACTCGTAGCACCAAAAGTACGATATTGCCGTCATCCAGCAGGATACGGGTTCTGGGATGCACTTCTTGAGGAAGATGGGGGTAGTTCACCGAGACTATAGACTTATCTCCAATCACCGGCCGAGCGGTCAATACAAACTCGGCGCCCCGCTTAAGGTTTACCGGCGGTTTGGCAAAACAGCCGATGCGTATCTTAGGACCGGCAAGGTCCAGGATTATGGCCACCGGCAAGTTAAGGTTTTGCGCAAGGCTACGGATAAGCTTGAGAGTGTCAATATGCTCACTGGCCTTGCCATGGGAGAAATTCAGCCGGGCGGCATTCATACCTCTCTGGATCAGCTTTTTCAGCATACTTCGGGGACAACTAGCCGGTCCTATAGTGCATACTACTTTAGTACGTCTACTTGGAAACATATACCCCCCCGTAATAAAATCCCTGCTGGCAACAACATCAGCCAGTCAAGGTAACTATTTCTTCCTGTTAGTGGTTATCCTCCTATTAACTTCTGCCCCTTCTAGTAGCAATTCTTATGCCAATAAAGGAAATAAGTAGTAAACCCTTATTCGGAGGCTGTTGACACCGGATAGCTGTTCCTGAAAGCTACCCGCTTTTTGAAGAATATTATACATTATTTTGTCAAGGTGAACAAAATTCTACAATTTTTGTCCTCTACATCCCCTACATTCCCTACATTTTAGTTGAATTTTTGTATTAGTTACATTAGTACCATATCTAGCGGCTAGGATGATATTTGAATCAAGCGGAGGATTTTGTGAAAAATTGAGGTTATATGAGGGAATTATATCCAAGCCAAAAAAATCTGAATCAAAATTTATTCGTTTTCAATCACCCGAGCCACAGGATGACCACAACGTTCGCACTTGCCCTTGAGAATCAGCATTCCTCCTTCAACTTGCCCGGTAAAGTTTACTATTGTTGTCGCTTTCATACAACCACCACACCATACATTATTCAGGATTCTCGTTTGATACTTCATGGGGATATCCCCCCAAAGTTTTCTGGCCTGGGGGGTAAATTGATCACTCACTTATTTAACCTTTCGTTTGAATACCGTTATCTATATAAATCCGCTGGTAAATATATCCTGTGGCTAACAGCTTGTCAAATTTTCCTGTTTTGAAAAAGTACTGTTACAGCCAAGTCAATATGTCACCCTAACTGCCAAATGAAAGTGTCACCCCCTGGCAATTAGATAAGAGGGATAAGGGTTAATGCTTTTAAGGCGATGGGCAGCTATTGGTTCCCCGTGCCGCTTAGAGTCATAGATCAAAGTATCCTGGTAATAGATTTGCCATGAGCCATCAAGTAAGTGATTGAGTTCCACTTTGGTCTTGGCGAAGCTTACCCGGCTTTTGTGCGAGGGGATGTCAAAGATCAGGCCCTTATGCCACACAGTGTTATCATTTTTCACTGTAGCCGTGTATTTGAGGCAGAAGACCCGCTGGCGTTTTAAGCCACACGGCCAGGGGCGATAAGCCTTTTGGGGCATTGCAGCTTCTTTGGCAAAGCGGGCATTAAACTCAGGAATAAACTCCTGCTGTAAGTAGCTGTTAGCCTTGCACTTTGTAGAAATTCCCCTCAGGCGCAGTTCAGAGATAAGCCGATCCTGTAGAGTTTGCCACAAGCGCTCTATTCTGCCCTTAGCCTGTGGAGATTGAGCCAGAATCAGGGTAATCCCCATCTGCTCCAGCGCCCTACTTACCTGGGTCGGCTTTTGACACCCTTGCAATTGCTCCTGAAGCGTCCAGGACTTCCTGGTGGTAACAAAGGTGCTGTGCTTATCCGCATAGACACTTACGGGAATCCCCTTTCGCTTAGTGATTTCCTTTAGCAGGGCAAGATACCCCCTGCTCGTTTCCGCCTCCTCAAAGCTAGCCCAGGGAATCTTACCGGTAGCGTCATCAATCGCCCCCACCAGGCTAAGCTCAGGCCCTCGCCCCTCCAACCAGTCATGCGGGCTGCCTCCAAAAGCAGCATCAACCCCTCCTGAGGCCGCTGCTGGCGCCGTTTCCGATGCTTGGCTGCCCGATGCCGGCGTACTGCCCCAATGCCAGCCCGACGCAGCATACAACGCAAACTCTCCCGACCAATCCTAATCATCTCCTCCTGGTTCAGCTTCTCCCACATATGCGTATCGTTGAACCCCTGATATTTCCTGCGGGCCAACTCCAAAACTTCATCCCTCACCTCCTCTGCAATCTTCTTAGGAGAAACCTTACCCCGGCCAGCGTGCGCGATGCCTTTCGGTCCATAAACGACCCTAGCCAGTCCCTCCAGCAAAGAGTTGTGGCCACCCTGGGGACTTGGCCCGCCCCCGAGCGTACCATTCCCTCCACCCAGGAAGCTGTGGGGGCTAATTGCGACTCAGCACTGTCTTTATTCATTGCTGCTGTTCCTTATCAATTGTTGTTCCCAACGAGCGTCGTGAGTCGCTGGAGACACATTCGAGCAAGCAGACAGCTTGGTCTAAAAGGCTCACTGCACATGGATCCACAATGCGGTAGTGAATTTGATTCCCGTTTCGACGCGAAGCCACAATCCCTTTGTCCACCAGTCGCTGCAATTGGTTGGAAATCGCCTGGGGCTTCATCCCGAGTGTATCGGCCAGGATACCAACAGACATGTCGGGTTGGCAGACAAGAGCATGCAGCATGCGTAGGCGTGTACTATTTGCCAGCACCTTAAAAACGGCCTCAAGGGCTGCAGCCTGGTCAAGGTCAATAAGTAAACGATCCTCGATTTTGGGTCGTGTCGGACAACATTCCATTTCAGTTATACGCTTTCGAGCCATAATAACCTCCTTTATAAGCGGTTTTGAGCTTACACTATTATACTATCCAATGTAATTGTGTATGTCAAGCTTTTTCCGCCCTCCGGTCGAAATCCCTCTTGTCGAGAAAAAGACCTAAAAATGCTTGACAAACGAAATCAAATTGCTAAAATTTAAATAGGGATAGGGGGTATAGGTATAGTGGAAAGGAGTTAGCCATGACCAAGCAAAAAAATTGTATCACAGAAGAACGAAAAAAGGCCATCTTGAGTCGGCTTAGCCGAATTGAGGGGCAAGTTAAAGGGCTACAAAGGATGGTAACCGAGGGGAGGTATTGCCTGGATATCTTGACCCAGGTCTCTTCCGTGCATGAGGCTCTAAGAGGGGCAGGAAAGGTGCTTATGCGAAATTATTTGGAGGTTTGTGCCACTCAAGCGATTGAGTCAAATGATCCTCAAGAACGGGAAAAAATGTATGATGAGTTGATGGATGTAATCTATAAGTACTCTAAGTAATGATACTTTGAATACGGAAGGAGGTGAGAACGATGGCCAGCAAGATAGAGATTTTTACCGCTGATTGCCCTCTGTGCAGGGATACACTGAAAATCATCCGAGAGGCGGCTTGCAGTGAATGCGAGGTCATTGAACGCCGCTGTTCGGGGGATGAGTGCTGTGACCCTGCCCGGGAATATGGTATTCGGGCGGTGCCCACTGTTGTGGTGGATGGCAAGATAGCCCTGGTAGGCAAGCCGACCCCGGAGGAAGCAAGGACAATCTTTAACTAAAAAGAGG
>QIFF01000051.1 GCA_003230635.1 bacterium
GGACAGGACTTGGTTAAAAATGTCAGCTGCCGTCAGAAGTATTCCTGGCAGAAGGGCAAATGGCAAGGGGAGAGCATTCTGCCCCAGACTGCTGAGGCCAAGCCTGCTGCTGCTCCCCGCTTTCGGGTGGCGGCATACGATTTTGGGATGAAGCATAACATCCTGCGGGAGTTGGTAACGGTGGGCTGTGAGGTAATGGTCTTCCCGGCCGAAACCCCTGCTGAGGAATTACTGGCGGATAACCCGGACGGCATTTTTCTTTCCAATGGCCCGGGCGACCCCCAAGGGGTGCCTTATGCCATTGAAAACGTGGGTAAATTAATCGGCCGAAAGCCGATTTTCGGGATTTGCCTGGGGCATCAAATTCTCTGCCTGGCCCTGGGCTATGATACCTTTAAACTCAAATTCGGCCACCGCGGGGGCAACCACCCGGTCAAGAACCTGCTCAGCGGGCGGGTGGAGATTACCGCCCAGAATCACGGCTTTGCCGTTCATTTGCCCGAGGATGAGGATTTGCCGGTAATGCTTACCCACCTCAACCTCAACGACCAGACGGTGGAAGGCATTCAGCATAAGGAATTGCCCCTGTTTTCCGTGCAGTATCACCCGGAGGCCTCACCCGGCCCCCACGACTCCGGCTATTTGTTCAGCCAATTCTGCCGCTTGATGGAGAGCAAAAGATGAACCACAGAGGGCACAGAGGAGACCAATTTCAAATGTCAAAATCCAAAGTTCAAATGAAGCCCAAAATCCAAATGCCAAATGTCAAAATTTTTGTCATTTGAGCTTTAGTTAATATTTTCTCTGTGTTCTCTGTGGTTAGGTTTTGAAAAATGCAAAAAATAGGAATTATCGCCAACCCAAACCTGAAAAAGGCCCAGCAGATTCTAAATCCCCTGCGGGAGTGGCTGCTGCAGCGGGGAAAAACTGTGTATTGGGATACGGACACCGCCCACATGGCCAGCGGCCAGGCACAGGGGGGGCTGGGGTGCCCGGCGCTGGTGCTAAAGGCGGAGTTAATCATTGTTCTGGGCGGGGACGGCACCCTGCTCAGCCTGGCTCACCAGCCGGGGGTGGAACGGGTGCCCTTGCTGGGAGTGAACCTGGGCCGCCTGGGGTTTCTGACCGAAGTCAACCTGGATGAGCTTTACCACACCCTGCAGAAAGTGCTGATTGGCGAATATAAGGTTGACGAGCGCTTGATGCTGACAGCTTCTGTCCAGCGCGAGGGGAAAAAGATAGCCGGTTATGTAGCTCTGAATGAGGTAGCTATCAACCGGGCGGCACTGGCGCGGATTATTGCCTTAAAGACCTGGGTTGACGGCGCCTATCTGAATACCTTTCGGGCGGACGGGCTGGTAATTGCCACTCCTACCGGCTCCACCGCCTATTCCCTGGCCTCCGGCGGCCCGATTGTCCAGCCCTCAACCCCGGCGCTCTTGATCACCCCGAGCCCCCTGGTAATTCCGGCTGCAGCGGTAGTAGAGGTTCTCCTCAGCTCGCAGCAGAAAGAAGCAGTCTATTTAACCGTTGACGGGCAAATCGGCCTTGCCCTGCAATATCAGGATCGCCTGGAAATTAAAAAAGCCGCCCAGAGCATCAAACTGGTGCAGCCCACGGAAAGGGATTACTACCAAGTCCTGCGCACCAAGCTGGGCTGGGGGGGTAAATGAGAGCGGTCGTGCAGCGGGTACGGCAGGCCCAGGTTACGGTGGATGGAAAAACCATTGCCCGCATCGCTAAGGGCCTGGTTGTTCTGCTGGGAGTGGCTAAGGGGGATAGCAGTGAAGACGCAACTTATCTGGCCGGTAAAATCGCCGGGTTGCGCATTTTTGAGGACGAGCAGGGAAAGATGAACCGTTCCCTGGAGGAAGCCGGCGGTGTGGTGTTAGTGGTTTCCCAATTCACCCTGCTGGGGAATTGCCGTAAGGGGCGCCGCCCCAGTTTTGAGCAGGCTGCCCCTCTTGAACAGGCTGAAACCCTCTATCAGGAATTCATCGAGCAGTTAAAAGGGCAGGGAGTAGAAACCGTTCAGGGTAAATTTCAAGCCCACATGCTGGTGCAAATCTATAACGACGGGCCGGTAACTTTGATTTTGGAGACTAAATGAATAACCAAATTGATGAGATAAAAAAGGCCATAGTTTATGTGCTGGAAAAAAACAGAGTGAAGAGGGCTGCCCTTTTCGGCTCTATTGTAAGGGGAGAAGCGACCAAAGAAAGCGACATTGACCTGCTCATTGAATTTGAGGGTAGAAGGAGTTTATTAGACCTTGCCGGTCTGAAATTAGAGCTCCAAGAACTACTGAAAAGGAAAGTAGATGTTCTCACTTATGCTTCCCTGCACCCCCTCCTCAAGGAAAGGATATTAAGCGAGCAAGAGGTAATTCTGTGAAGAAATTGGATTGGGTATGTTGGAAACCATAGGTATAATAGTAGGTGTAATAGCTGGATTGATTGCCCTCACATCTGGCCTTATATCCAGAAAACAGTACTCTCGTCGTGACATCGGGGAAATTAAGGTCGCGCTTCAAGAAGCTCGAAGCGAAAGGGTTGTTAATGCTATCAAAGAGGAGCTTGCGACTCTCCGTGCAAGCATCCAAAAAGCTGAGCTACCAGAGAAGCAAGCTATAGAAATAGAAACCATTAATGCCAAAATTGAAAAGGTGGAAACAGACCTTAGAAATTTTCGAGAATTGCTTTTTGATAATCCAGAAGCAACAGTAACAATACCGCTTATTAAAAAGGATCTGGAGTCTCTTGCCAAAGACAATGAAAATCTGAGGAAGGAGCTTTAACGCATAGGTGGATTTAGCAAATGGTTTATTGGAATAATGATTACAATGTCTATCGGCCTTTTAGCTGTAGCTGTTAGTATCTTGCTTAAGGGGTTAAAATAAGTGCTGTTTTTGGAGGGATGAAATACCACAATGTAGTTGCCTGATTTATTGGGCTGGGCGCTGTCCACCAGTTTGTCATTTGAGCTTTGGCATTTGTCATTTTTTGGAGTAGAGCCTTTAGGCTCGTGCCCTTTCACGGGACTAAAGTCCCTACTCCAGAGAGAAAAAAGGAAGGTTCATTAAATTATGCCAATTCCCCAGTTAGATACACAGACGTTGCCCAAGTTACTTGAGGTAATGGCCGGACTCACCCAGCAGGAATTTCTGTTGCTTAGCTCAGAGGGCAGGATTGAGTATGCTACGCCTAATACCGGCTGCTTGTTCAACCGGCAGGGGAAAGAGCTGGCAGGTACTGACCTGGCTGAGCTTTTGGGAGCAGAGTTAAGCCGAAAGTTGTTAAAGGATGCGCAAGAGCGGCAAGATTGGCTGATAATAGAACACAGGATCCCTCAGCCTGGGAATCAGCCCTTGAATGCCCAGCTTTCTTTTCTCCCCTACGAAAACCAACTGAACCAGACCAGGGGGGGATTACTGGCGCTAAGCCCATTGGGCGCACCCGAGGGCAAGGATCGCTTCACTTCAATGGGCGAGCTTACCGCCAGTATGGCCCATGAAATTCGCAACCCCCTGGCCGGTATTCTGACTACCGCGGAAACCCTGCGAGAGGATTTTGACCCTCAGGATGCACGCCGGGAATATCTGGAGCGGATTATTACCGAAATCAACCGGGTTAACCTGTTTCTGGTTAAGTTCCTGGCTTTGGCCCGGCCGCAAAAACCCCAATTTGCCCTGGCTTCCCTGCCTGAAGTACTTGACCACGTCCTCTTTTTGGAAAAAAAGGAGATTGAGCGCCGTCAGATTCAGGTCGTTCGTGAGTATGAACTCAGACCGCCCAAGATATTAATTGATACGCATCAAATACAGCAGGTTTTCCTGAACCTGATTCTGAATGCGATCCAGGCAATGCCTCAGGGGGGAGTGCTCGGGCTTAAGGTTGACAGCAGCCAGAAAGCGGGTGACAAGCCGCGCTCAACCCAAGTGGAAATCAGTGATAACGGGAGCGGAATCGCTCCCCGCAACCTAAAGGAAATCTTTACCCCCTTCTTTACTACCAAACCCAAAGGGGTTGGGTTGGGGCTCTCAGTCAGCCAGCAAATCTTGAAAGAACACCAGGGACAATTAAAGGTGAGAAGTAAATTGGGAGAAGGCACCACCTTTACCCTGATTTTGCCCATGCAGCGTAAGCAGCCACTGAAGTGAAGGAGACCGCGAGGGAATGAACCAGCAGTTGTTAATTGTAGAAGATGCGGAAACCCTTTGCCTCTCCCTGACGGAAAGCCTCAGGAAGAGCGGCTATGGGGTAGAAGGGGTAGCCTGTGGGGAAGAAGCCTTTAAGATAATGGATGAACGGGTTTTTGACCTGGTCTTGTTGGACCTTCGTCTGCCGGGGATGAGCGGACTGGAGGTTTTGGACAAAATCAAAGCCGGTCAGCCCCAACTGCCGATTATTATGATGACCGCCTATGACGATGTAGGAACAGCGGTGCAGGCTATGAAGCTGGGGGCCTATGACTATATCAGCAAACCGTTCTTGCTAGACGAAATACGCCTGGTGATTCGGAAAGCCCTGGAAACCCAGAGCCTCAAGGAGGAAGTAACCTACCTGCGCCAGCGCCAGCGCGCCCAACAGGTTATCCCCCCTTTCCTGGGCAATAGTAAGCCCGTCCGGAAGGTGCGCAACATGATTGAAATGGTCAGTCAGACACCGCGCACCTCCGTCCTGATTCAGGGAGAAAGCGGCAGCGGCAAGGAAGTTATCACCAACCTGATTCATTACCAGAGCCAGCGCGCGGATAAACCCTTAATCAAAATTGACTGCAGTACCATTCCCGAAACCTTGCTGGATACCGAGCTTTTCGGCCACAAAAAGGGAACCTTTACCGATGCCAAGGAAGACCGCAAGGGCCTGTTTGAACAGGCTAACGGGGGAACCGTCTTCCTAGATGAAATCGGCGAAATGAAGCTAATGCTTCAACCAAAACTCCTCCAGGTTTTGGAAACCCAGACCATTCGCCGGGTGGGCGATCACCGGGACATAAAAATAGATGTGCGCATCATTGCCGCCACCAACCGCAACCTGCATCAAATGGTGCAGGAGGGAGCCTTCCGCCAGGATTTATACTACCGTCTCAAGGTAATGACGATTGAAATGCCCCCCCTTAGGGAACGCCGGGAAGATATTCTCCCCCTGGCCGAATATTTTCTACAACAATTCAACCGCGAATTCAAAAAACAGATCAAGGAAATCAATCCCCCGGCTCGGGAGTTGCTTTTGGCCTATTCCTGGCCGGGAAATGTGCGCGAGCTAAAGAATGCCCTGGAACGGGCGGTGCTGCTGGCAAATTCAGTCGTCACCCCCCAGCAGCTACCCCTGGAGTTGAAAGACCAACCTACTGTTGCCAGCCAGCCGGCCGACCTCTCTCTGGAGGCCCTGGAAAAGCGGCATATAGAGAAAGTGCTGGAACAGGCAGGCGGCAATAAAACCAAAGCCGCCCAGTTATTGCAAATCTCCCGCTCCACCCTCTGGCAAAAACTTAAAACCTATGGACTGGCCGAAGAGTAGGTGTCGTTCTTTTTGGACCGCATTTTTTTCTTGCCTATTCCTGTCAAACATGTTACTTTTAACTCCTTACACTTGAAGTAGGTAGGCTGAAAAGTGGGTTTTATGCCCACTTTTTTTATTGTTTCAGGCCAAGATATGATGAACTCGTAAAAAGCCGTTAGTGGAGGAGCAGTCCCATGGGACAAGAACTTGTGCGTGCTATTGAACAGGTAAGCAAAGAAAAGGGAATTGATAAAGCTATTTTGATTGAAACGGTGGAAGCCGCTATTTTATCCGCTTCCCGCAAACGTTTCAAGACGATGGATAATCTGATTGCCCGTTTTAATCCGGAAAGCAGCGAGGTTGAGCTTTTTCAGGTCAAAACGGTGGTTTCTGAAGTAAGCGATGCAGAAAGAGAAATTTCTCTGGAGGAAGCCCAAAAATTGTCTCCCCAGGCCCAATTGGATGAGGAGGTAGAGTGCAGGGTGGTGCTGGCTGCAGACTTCGGGCGTATTGCCGCCCAGACCGCCAAGCAGGTGATTGTCCAGCGCATGCGGGAGGCGGAACGGGACAGCATCTACCAGGAGTTTAAGCAGCGGGAAGGGGAGTTGGTTAACGGTATTGTTCAGCGGGTAGAAGGACGCCATATTATTATTGAGCTGGGCCGCACCGAAGCCCTCCTCCCTTACAGCGAACAGGTACCCAAGGAAAGTTACAAGCGCGGTGACCGCCTGCGGGCTTACCTCTTGGAAGTAAACCGTACCAGCCGGGGGCCGCAAATTATCCTCTCCCGCACCCATCCCGGAATGGTGATCTGTCTGTTTAAGCTTGAGGTGCCGGAGATTGGCGAGGGCATCCTGGAAATCAAGGGGACGGTGCGCGAGCCTGGTTATCGCACCAAGATTGCCATTTATTCCCATGACAGCAACGTTGACCCGGTGGGCACTTGTGTGGGGATGCGGGGCTCGCGGGTGCAGGCTATTGTGCGCGAGCTGGAGGGGGAAAAGATTGATATTATCAAATGGAATGAGGACACTGCTGTCTTTGTTACCAACGCCCTCAGCCCGGCCCAGATTACCCGCATTAGCAAGACAGGCCCGTCCAGTATGGAAGTAGTTGTGGCTGATGATCAATTATCCCTGGGCATTGGTAAGAAGGGTCAAAACGTGCGCCTAGCTGCCAGACTGACCGGCTGGAAAATTGATATAAAAAGCATTACTGAGGCAGGACAGGAAAGGGCTTTGATGGAGAAAAACCAACAGATCAGGGCCCTGATGAATATCCCGGGGGTGGGAGAAAAAAGCGCCGGCCAATTGGTGGAGGCTGGTTTTTATACTGTCCATGGCCTGGCGCGGGCCGAAGAGAAAGCCCTAACCGCAGTTCCGGGATTGGGCAGCAAAAAAGCCGTCCGCCTTATTGCTGAGGCAAAAAGAATATTGGAGGAAGCTAAGGGGTAAAGGGAAAGAGCAGGTCATTGCTTTAGGGCACCTTGAAAAATGGCCTTTTCTTCCAATATCTGCGTTATGCTCAAAATTTAATCCTCGGAATATCAAACATATGCCTGCGGT
>QIFF01000153.1 GCA_003230635.1 bacterium
CATTTTCCCAGAAAGCGCGGGTAATCCCCTGCCAGTCCAGTCCCTTATGCCGGTAAAAACGGGCATCCTCCACCGCAACTACCGCCTGGGTTAAGTATTTGGGAAGCGCCGAGAAATCCACCAGGGTGCTTTTTTCCACCGCAAATTCGGCAAACTGGGTATCGTCAAGGGCATAGAGCTTGCTGGTCAGGCTGGGCCGGTAGGTGTCAATCCGGCTGATGTCGGGCAAGTCCTTGACCACCAGCCAGTAAGCGACCAAGCCCGTGCTCAAGCCTATAACCAGCAGCCCTCCGGCAATCGCCAATAAAATTCGTTTGAAGTTGCGTTTGCTCATGCTTGTTTTTACTTTTTAACAGGATCAAGGGATTGTGGGGCAGGGCTTGCCACTGCCTGGAAGACGCGCCCCAGAGAAATCTGAGGGCGGGCAGAGACGCCCGCCCTACTTCTCTTTCGGACTCCCCAACTGGGTGTTCTTTCTTCCCTTGACTATTCGTGTCCCAAATGATAATCTAAAAATACGGATACAGGCTGCTGGCTGGCTGTGTTCTGGCTCTACTCTTGAGTGAGGTGTCAAAATGTCAAAGACTGTTTCTGTCCCAGTGTCCTTATTGAAGAAAATGTCTTCTGTTGCTAATGTGGTTCATGATTTTGAAGATGAGTTTGAGGATTTTCTTCTGGCCAATGACCCTGAGTTTATTGCCGAGATGCGCCAAGCAAGGCGGGAACACCTCAAGGGGGATACTTCCTCCCTTGCAGACCTCAAGAAGGAGCTATGTACCGAGTAGAGGTCACAGCCAACTTTAAAAAAGATATTAGGTCTCTGGAGCGCGGCCTTTCCACTCGTATCCTTAACAAAATTGAATGGCTTGCCCGGCATCCCGAGGCAATTCGCTATCCTTTAAAATACCTTCCCCAGGATTTGGAGGGTCTTCATAAATATCGTATTGGTGACTATCGCCTCCTTTTCTGGGTTGATCATGATAGTAAGGTTCTTACCCTGTACGGAATTAAGCACCGCCGCTCTGTTTATGATAAGTTTTAGTTCTCTGTGTCCTCTGCGGTAAATTAACCCTATCCTGTTATCCCGTCTAATCTTTTCCCCTACCACTTCATACGAAGTTTTTTGCTTTCCTTTTTGATTGTTTCCTGGAGGCGCTCCATGCGGCGGGCGATCAGCTCACGGTTGGGGTATCTGTCCTTGATCCGCTGATAACTTTTCAAGGCGGCTTGGTTTTCTTTTAATTCCTCCTGGGTCGTGGCCAATCCCATCCAGGCCTCTGTTACCAGTTCGTTCTGGGGATAATTGCGGATTAATTTTTGGTAGCTTTCTTTAGCCTGGGGGTATTCGCCCATTAAAAACCGGGTATCGGCCAGAAAAAAGAGGGCGGCCGCCAGTTGAGGGTTTTGGGGATAAGCCTCAAGTACCTGCTCGGCTTCCAGGATCGCCTGCTGATTGTCACCCAACTCGGCATAGCACCTGGCAATGGCCAACTGAGCCCTGGCTGCCTCCGCAGAGTGGGGAAAGTGGTCAATTACCTCCTGGTATTTGAGAATCGCCCGCCGCTTGTCCTTAAAAACATCCCGATAAGCAGCGGCTATTTCCCAATAGGCCTTCAGCGCCAGGGGGTGGCGGGGGTAATCATGCACAAAGTCCTCAAAGCCCTTGATTGCTTCCTGGACGTTATCCAGGTAGAGGAGATTAATATTGGCCAGCCAAAAGCGGGATTGGGCCTTAATTTCAGGTTCTGAGTATTGCTGGGAAATGGCCTGGTATTGCTGCAAGGCCTGGGCGTAATTGCCCCCAGCCAGTAAGTCAGCCGCTTTTTTTAGTTCCTCCTCCGGCTTCGGGCCGCAAGCAGTGAGCAATATGCTCAACAGGCAAATGTAGATTGTCTTCATTCCTCAATTCTTCTCCGCTAGGAGGGCAAGGTAGGGTCTTGTTCCTCAACCCAACTACTACTTTTACTGTCCCTACTGATAGCTTATATTCGATTTGCCAAGATTACACTCTTTGCACAATGTTTGTAGATTTTCGAGAACGGTTTCTCCACCTCTTGAATATGGCTTGATGTGATCTACCTGTAATTCAACGCCAATGCTTTTTGCTGGGCTCCTTCCACATTTAACACACGCAAAGTTATCCCTATTAAAAACTCTAAAACGCAATCTAAGGGATGGAATTCTTGGTGTTATCATTATTATGGTATCAATTGCATTATCCTTCTTGGCATCTTTATTGATAGGTTCGGTATTGGCTTCCGTTTCCTCTATACTTTCTTGAGTGTTTTCACTAGTAATCTCTTCTTCTACATTTTCTTCCACGTCATTTGCACGATCTTTACAGAAAGCATGGATTGCCTTCGTCGAGCTTCCGAACCTTTTTTGGAAAACTTGGCGTGAAATCTTGCCATATTGCCTCATCTCCCTTGTTATGGGCTGTCTCCCAAGCATTTCCCACAGCCGTTGCAGTTCAGAAAATAGATCTTCATTAGTAAAAAAGCGGCCATTCCTTAAGCCAGCACTTTCAAGGGCATTTTGCCAACTACCAAAGTGATTTTGAAAAGTAGCAATAGTATATGTTCCACCGCATCCTTTATAGGTTTTGAATTTCAGTATGTTTGATTGGTTCTTTTTAGCGATTGCTTTTAATTCAGATAACAATATTTCTTTTGTTGCGGTAGATCCCTTCATGCCTTGAATGCAGTAACCGTGTTTCAAACAGAATACCTGGATGGCTTTTGTCCACGTTCCAAAGTCTCGCTCATAGATGTTTATACCAATTTTTCCATTTACCTTGAACTCACTATATGATGGTCTTCTTCCGAATTTATCCCACACTCTCTTTAGTTCATCAAAAAGCTCTTTTTCGGTTAGTTTCTTAGGTGCTGCTTTGATTATTCTTACAACCCTTGCTTGCTTTGTTAAAGATAAAACATTCTCCAGCAAGCTTTTCCAATCAGAATAGCCCAATCGTTTCTTCAAGGTTTTTACGCTATATTTACCTCCATTACTCTTATAGAAATCTCCAGTGAAGTATTTTCCTTGATTCAAGTCCTTAATCTTTCGTAAGTCTTTTATCAAATCCGCGCGGTCAATCGGTGAACGCTCATATGCAAAGCCAGCCTTTGTCATTGCCTTTGACCAGGAACCAAAGTGTTTGATGACTGTATTCGCTGTAACTCTGGAATATTCATTAAACTGGTGTCTCCTAGGGCATTTCCCCTCAAAATATCTAGCTGCAACCCTCTTGATTTCAGCAAGAAGGTTTTCCTCGTCATAACTAGCTAAGCGAGTAGGTTCAAAATCCATTTCCAACTCCAGCAAGTAGGGTGGGCTACGCCCACTTGCTTATCCTACCTCTTTGGGTTCAATCAACAACTTAACACCTTCCAGGATTTGCCTCACTCTGGTTGAGGAAAGCGTTCCGATCTTTTCCACTAGGTCTGATTTATCCACGGTAATAATTTGGGATATATTGACTACGCTCTCCCTTTTCAAGTTTGCTTCACCCTTGGCCAAAAGGAGATTCCCTGGGGCATTGGCTCGCTTTAAATTGGAGGTTAAAGCACAAACCACCACCGTCTTAATCTTGCTCTGATTAAAGATATTGTTTTGAATGACCACGTGGGGATGCCTATAGCCAGGCGCTGAACCGGAAGGAACTCCCAAATCAATCCAGAATACATCGCCTTGACGAATCACCATCTTTCCGCCTTGGCCAATCTGGAATAATATTTTTTAGCCCGCTTTCTCAATTCCATATCTTTCTTGGTGTCCGCTTCTGAATAGGCCTCATTTAGGGCTTCCAGTAATTCCCGGTTATTTTGTTTCACCAGATAATCCTTTACCGCTGCAACAAAAAGCTGACTGCGAGAGAGCTTTAACTCTTTAGCCGTTTTTTCCACTGCGGCAAACAAATTATCAGGAATTGATATGGCTGTTTTCATTCTCTACCCTTATATTATACCAATAGTATAACCTAAAGTTATACTATTGTCAATACCAACTGGTTGACCTGCTCCCGAAAGAGTTTACTAACGTTTAACAAAGGCCCGGCGCAGGCCGCGGATGGCTTGTTTGATGCGGTCTTCGTTTTCCACCAGGGCAAAGCGCACGTAGTCATCCCCCAGCTCACCAAAGCCAATTCCCGGGGATACCGCTACCTTGGCCTCACGCAATAAGTGTTTAGTAAACTCCAGGGATTTTAGCTGGCGAAATTGCTCGGGGATTTTGGCCCAGACAAACATGGTGGCCTTGGGTTTGTTTACCTGCCAGCCTATGGTGTTAAGCCCCTTGCATAGCGCATCCCGGCGGGATTTGTAAGTAGCAACGATTTCATCCACACAACTACCGTCGGAGTTGAGGGCAATAATACTGGCAATCTGAATCGGCTGGAAAATTCCGTAATCCAGATAGCTTTTAATGCGCGTCAAGGCGTGGATTAGCTGTGGATTGCCTACGGCAAAGCCCACCCGCCAGCCGGGCATGCTGTAGCTCTTGGAGAGGGAAAAGAACTCTACGCTGACATCTTTGGCCCCGGGGACCTGGAGGATACTGGGGGCCTGGTAGCCGTCAAAGACCATATCGGCATAGGCCAGGTCGTGGAGCACCAGGAGCTTGTATTCCTTGGCCAGGGCAACCACTTTTTCAAAGAAGGCCAGATCAACCACGGTGGTGGTGGGGTTGTGGGGAAAACTCAAAATCAGCAGCTTGGGACGGGGCCAGGTGAGCTTGATGGCTTGTTCCAGGTTTTCAAAAAAGCTGCCCTCTTCGGTGAGGGGGATGCTTTGCACGTTACCCCCGGCCAGGATAATACTGTAAGTATGAATGGGGTAAGTGGGGTTGGGGACAAAGACTACATCCTCCGGGCCTACTATGGCCAGGGCCAGGTGGGACAAACCCTCTTTGGCGCCGATGGTAGCCACGGCCTCGGATTCCGGGTCCAGCTCAACCTGGAATTTGCGCCGGTACCAGTCAGTAATGGCCAGTCTCAGCTTGTAAATGCCTCGTGAGACGGAATAGCGGTGGTTACGCGGATTACGGGCCGCTTCACAGAGCTTATTAACGATAAAATCGGGAGTGGGCAGGTCGGGATTGCCCATCCCCAGGTCAATAATGTCCTCTCCCGCCCAACGAGCCTTCTGCTTTAACTCGTTGACAATACTAAAGACATAGGGCGGCAGTCTTTGAATACGGTGAAATTCTTCCACAAAAGACTACCCTATTCCAAAAAAGGTTTATGCGAATAACGGGTGTTCATTTCCCGCACGATATTGATAATCTTGGCCAAAATCTTGCCTTGCACCTCAAAGCCGACTTCCAGGTTTTCCTTGATAATCCGCTGGTAATCCTGTTTGTGGATGATCAACAGCTCAAGGTGTTGCAGAGCGCTGGCGCGCGCTGAATGCTCCTTGCCGTCAAAAAAAGACAGCTCGCCGAAACAATCCCCCTCTTTCAGAACGGAAACCCGCTCCTCTCTGCTGTCAAAGCGCATAATCGGAATGGTAATCTCAACTATGCCCGTATTAATCAGATAGAGGGTGCCACCTTTCTCGCCATAATTGAAAATAACCTCATCTGTCTCGTAGCTTTCTTCTTTTACCGCCCTGGCAAGTAGGTGTAGTTCCTCATCGCTAAGCTCGCGAAACAGAACGTACTTGCGTAACTGCCTCAGCCATCTAGGATCCATAGTCTTCTCCCTTGGTTATAATGAGTGATTTCACTCGCCTGGTAAGAACTGCGGGCAAAGGGTTGGGATAATACCCGGCGAAACCCCATTTCCTGCCCCACCCTGTTATAGTATTCGAACTCCTCCGGCGGCACAAAACGCTGCACCGGCAAGTTTTCCTTACGGGCTTGCAAATATTGCCCAATGGTCAGCAAGTCACAATCTATCTGGCGCAAGTCCTGCATTACCTGCAATACTTGCTCCTTGTTTTCTCCCAACCCCAGCATCAGACCGGACTTGGTTTTGATGTTGGCAAGCTGTTTCACCGTAGCCAGTAACTGCAAAGAGCGCTGGTAATCAGCCTGGGGACGCACCTGCGAATATAGCGCAGGCACTGTTTCTATATTATGATTAAAAATATCCGGTTCAGCCTCAACCACCCGGGCGATTGCCCTTCTGTCGCCGGTAAAGTCCGGAGTTAATGCTTCTACCAGGGCTTGCGGAAGCAATTCCCTCACCGCCCGGATGGTAGCGGCAAAATGGCCGGCTCCCCCATCGGGCAAATCATCCCTGCTTACCGAGGTAATCACCACATGATCTAACCCCAGTTGCCGGCTTACCCGGGCTACCCGCCGGGGTTCAGTCAAATCCAGGGGTGCGGGCGATTTATCCTTGTCCACTGCGCAAAAGCCACAACTGCGGGTGCAGACGCTGCCCATAATCATAAAAGTAGCCCTCTGCCGGGAGAAGCATTCCCCCAAATTGGGGCAGCGTGCTGATTCACAAACCGTATTTAAGCCCGCACCCCTGAGCAGAGACTTCAGCTCGTGAATCTGCTCGCTGGGAGCATATTTCTTAACCAGCCAGGGCGGCAATCTGCGACCTTTTGCCCTCATAATATATAATCTTTAGCTCTAATTGTCAAGAAGCTGGGAGTCCCCCCATTTTTCGGGTAACTGTGTTGCTGCATTTGCCGGAACACAATTTAGCGGAGAAACAGGAAAGGGCAAGATGCAGGGCATACAAGGGACATCCGGCAGGCAATCACTTCTCGGGGTGGTAGTGGATGTAGTGCTGCAAGCAGTTAGCAAGAACAGGCTGCTTATTAATAGGAGTAAGAGACTGTTTTTTCTCATGACCCAATTTGCCTCTTGCATTTTAACGCCCTCCCTGTTTCCCAAATCCACCACCTAATTTCAGACCAGGTGGTGCAGTTGGTTTTTTTAGTTACCTTGCTAAAAGTGGTTATTTTTGTTATCTTATGGGTGCTAATTAACACCGCTTAAGGAATTACTAATGCCCGATTGGACTACCCATCTAGGGGGGGCGTATTTGGCGGCCCGCCCCTGGGGCAAAAGGGATTTACGCTTTTTCTTGCTGGGCGCGCTCCTGCCCGATTTTTTCGCCCGCCTGGAATCGCTGGCCCTGGATTTGTTCCAGGTCAATCTTTTTGCCGACTATGCCATGCGAGTTTTTCACACCCCGCTGCTGATTTTTCTGTTTTCCGCCCTGCTGGCTCTATTCAGCAGTCAGCCCAAGCGCTGCTGTCGGCTGATTTTCACTGGCGGCCTGGTTCACCTTTTCCTGGACATGCTGGAGACCAAGGTCACCCATTTTGGAGAGTATCTGTTCTTTCCCTTTTCCTACCGCCTCTTTCAGTTTAACCTGCTTCCTCCTCCGGGAACTTGGCTATATCTTATTTGGGGGTTTTCTTTACTTATCTTACTATATGCCGCCTGGGAAAAAAAGGAAAATATTCTTTGCCTGCGGCCCAAAGCATCCTGGCCTAAGATATTGGGCCTGCTGACCCTAATTTTGCTCATTCCCTGGCTGACTTCTCCCATTTTTGAGGCCCATAATGCGGGTTACAGGCAGTTTCTGGAAGACCCGGCCGCTTTTGAGGGACAGCAGGTAAGTTTGTACGTCAGCCAGGTGGTGAGCGAGGATCCGCTGACAGTGCTTGAGTTGTCGCGGTGTTTTCCCCTG